>JBJTQD010000244.1:0-3862 GCA_046075445.1 Planctomycetota bacterium | reverse complement strand
CTTGGAGTTCGGGCAACTCCTCCCACGAAAGGTCTGGGCGCTCGGCCAGCTCAGAGACGGGGATAGCTACTTTGGGCTGGACCGTGCAAGCAGGAGCCGAACACTCGTTGCTGCGGTGACGAGCCCGATGCGACGCGCAGCCTGACAGCGGCAGCACCAGCAGAGCCAGGGCGGCGAGCATGCTCAGGAGCGGATGTGGGTAAGTCGCAGGACGCATCGAACCGAGACCGATGGAGTGATAGCACGCTGGGTGAAGCCGCGGAGTCTGGGCCCCACGACTCGAACTCGCGGGTCATCTCCCGACACTTGCACACACGCGAGGCACCCAGATTCGGGGGCATGAGCTACGAAAGCCCCCGCAGTCTGGCTGCACTCCTCGGTAATATCGACTCGATCCGACTGACCGTCAGACTTTTCCCCTGTTGTACCGGTGAGGTAAACCTTGCCGGTTAGGCAAAGAGGAAATTCGCTAACTTGAAGCGCTTGGGCCTACTGAACTTCGTCCAGCAAGTGCTGGCGCACGAACATCACGGTCGCGAAGAACTGAAAATCGGCGTTTCCTTTCTTGCGGAAGCCGTGCCCTTCGTCCTTGGCGTTCAGGTACCAAACTGGACCTCCATTGCCCCGGACCTTGGCTACCATCTGTTCGGCTTCACTCATCGGGACGCGTGGGTCATTGGCTCCCTGCACGACGAACAGAGGTTTGGTGATTTTGCTTGCATTGTTCAGCGGTGCAATCTTTTCAAAGAACTCGGCAATGACCGGGTCGCGTTCATCGCCATACTCAACTCGCCGCAAATCGCGGCGATAGCTTTCCGTGTTTTTCAGGAAGGTGGCGAAGTGCGAGATCCCGACGACATCGAGCGAGCAGCGGACTCGGTTGTTGTAGTTTGTCGCGACAGCCAGCGTCATGTAACCGCCATAACTACCACCAGTGACCATCACGCGAGTCGGATCGAGTTCTGGTTGAGTGGCAACCCAGTCGAGCAGAGCTCCGATATCCTTGACTGAGTCTTCTCGCAGAATGCCGTTGTCGAGTTTGACGAACGTCTTTCCATAGCCAGTTGAGCCGCGAACATTGGGGTAGATCATCGCCACGCCAAGTTCATTCATGTAGAAGTTGTTCCGTCCTTGGAAGGTTGGGCGGGACTGGCCCTCGGGACCGCCATGGATGTTGATGATGACTGGTCGGCGTCCCGTGAATTTTTTTGCCGCGGGATAATAGAAGCCCGAAATCTCGAGCCCGTCGAATGAATTCCAGCGAATCAATTCCGGCTCGACCAAGCTTTCGGGGTTCAGCCCGCCGAGTTCGCTTTCGGTCCAGCGTTTGACTTCGCCGGACGTCGCGTCCCAAGAGTAAATGTCTGAAGTGGAGCGGGCTGAGCTGACGGAGAATGCAATCAGTCGATTGTTCTCGTGCCAGCTGCCGCCCCCGATCACGCCTTGGGGTAGTCCTTCGATGCTGCGAATCTTTTTCGTAGCGGTGTCCATCAAGTAGGCTTTGGAGACGCCAGCCTCATTAGTCAAAAAGCAGATTTGCTTGCCGTCCTTGGAGAGGTCGAATCCTTCGACATCCCACTTGATCGAGTCAGTCAGCACTTCGAGCTTGCCACTCTCGAGGTTCCAGTAGGCGAGTCGCTTGAATTCGTTGTCTTTGTCGGTCGTAACATAAAAGCCGCGGCCATCGGGGCTGAACTTTCCGCCGCCCCAAGAGACTTCTTCTGCGGCATCGTTTAGTTGGCGCTTCTCCCCGGAAGCGGCGTTGACGATCCAAAGGTTGCTGCGGGTGACGGAGAGATACTCGCCCATGAGGATTTGAGCGTCATCGGGTGACCAATCGAGAGCGGCCCAGCCGCCACCAGCGAGTTCAGCCAAAAGTTTATTTGACTCGGCCGATGTCGGATCGAGCAGCCAGAGGTCGCGGTCAGCGCCGTTGCGGCGGGTCGAGGAATAGGCAACGCGATTCTTGGCATGATTCCAGACCCAGCCGCCATTTTGAGATCGCCCGCCGTCGCTGAGCAAACTCACGTTCCCCGACTCAATGTCGTAGCGATAAAGTTGGCCGAATTCATTTCCTCCAGTATCGCGGGTGAACAGGAAGTACTTGCCATCGCGAGGCTCCCATTCGGCTCCTGCAATCGGCTCATTGAAAAATGTCAGCTGCCGTCGAGCGCCGCCCGGGAAACGAACTTCATGAATCTGATTAGTGTTGCCAAAGCGAGTTGAGATCAGCATCTCCTCGCGTTCAGGGTGCCAGCTGACGAATGACGCGCTGCGTGCTTCTGTGTAGCGACGAACCTCGTCGGCCAGCGTCGCCGGAATGTCCGGAATCCCCTCGGCAATCAGGTTGTCCGTTGGGCGGAGAACTGGGGCTTGGGCGAAAACAGGCCCAACCGACAAAACAGCCATCGCAAAGGTGAGCAGAGCGTTAGAGCGAAGCATTGGTGAACTCGCACAAAGGGATTCTCGGGATTGCCGCATCGGTAGCGGCGGACGTCGAGCCCCTATTTTGAGCGGTAGGCCGATTGATTACCAGCCATGAGCAGGTTCATTCCGGCGAGAGAAGTTCGGGCTCGATTACCCGCTTGGTTTTCCAGCTTCCTTGAGCGAATCTAGCCCAGTAAATCAGGCCCAGAAGGCAGACCCAAATTGTGACCCAGGTCCAGCACGCGTGCAGCCCAAATCCGAACGATTGGATACCGAACCATGTGACGACGGCGAGAAGACCGCCCATCAGAAGACTTGCGGCCATGACAAAGCGCGTGTCCCCGGCCCCTTTGATGGCCGAGACGAAAATCATGTTCAAGGCATCGAAAACGTTGTAGGCAGCCACGTAGCGGAGCAAAATAATGGCCAAGTCCCTCGCTTCGAGTCGACTGGAATTCGGATCTTCTGTGCGAATGCCGAGAAGGAACAGGTCGGGAACGAAGAGATAGCCCAGCGAGATCAGGATCATGTAGAGCAGCGTGATGAACAGCGAATTCCAAACGGCACGCGAGGCGAGCGAGACTTCGTTTGAACCGAGCCGGTTGCCGACCAGAATCGAGACGGCTGCTCCAAAACCGAAGACCGGCATAAAGGCAAATGAGCTGATGTTAAAGGCAAGGTTGGTCGCTGCAAGTTCGGTTTGACCGAGCCGGCCGACGAGAAAGACGAAAGCGGTGAAGCCGCCAGCCTCAAGCAGGTACTGTACGCCACCCGGCCCGCCGTAGCTGAGCAGTCTCGTCATTTGCGGCATACGAAACCGCCAGTCGTCCGTTCGAAACTCACGCCGATTGACTGGCCGGAGAAAGAGCCAGCCGTAAACCAACAGCTTGGCATAGAACGCCACGACGGTCGCCAGTGCTGCGCCGGCCACGCCGTAAGCAGGGAGCCCAAGCCCGCCGAAAATCCACCAGTAATCCAGCACGATATTCAGGATGGCCGCACCCGCATCGACGAGCATTACAATCCAGGTTTGACCACGGCCCGAGAAAAAGCTAGAGAGCGCGTTTGAAATCAGAAGTGCGGGAGTGCCAAGCGTGAGGTAACAGAAGTAGGTTACCTCTTCGGATGTAATCTCGGGAGCATGCCCGGCCATCCCGAAAATCGAGGGAGCAAGTGGAATGAGCAGCAACATCAAGGGGGAGATGAGGAGGGCCAGCCAGATCCCCTGCCAGACAATGGGTCCGATTCGTTCGTTATGCTTTGCACCTGAGTACTGAGCCACAAAGGTTTGCACGTAAACGCAAGTTCCAATCGCTATGCTGATCGATGTCCACCAGAAGAGAGAGGCCGGAAAGACGGCAGCCAAAGCCTGCTCGGACCAGTGGAACAGAAAGATTCGATCGATAAACGAAAGCACTGTCCAAGAGAGGCTGGA
>JBJTQD010000243.1:0-3845 GCA_046075445.1 Planctomycetota bacterium | reverse complement strand
AACGGCCTCAGCCGCTGAAGAGACCAAACAGCTGCAGACCGACCTGGAAACTTTATCGGTACTCGAACAGCGGAATGCGAAGGTAGCCAAAGCCGATGGCTTGTTTGAGTTGCCTGGCTTGTTCACTGGCCTGCTGCCCGGCTTACAAGCAGCTCAGGACAAAGCTGAAGCGATGGTCGCAACCGACCCAGTCGGTGCAAGGGAAGACATATTAATTGCTGCCCGCCAGCGGGTCAGCGACGTCAAGGGAATCATCGAGGCGATTCTCGCCGCGCGCGAAGAAACCTGGCCTCAATTGCTGGCGGCCAAAAAAGAGCTCGAAGGACTAGGGCTCCGCACTGGCTGGTTGCAGCAACGATTGCAGCAACTCAGCGGGGAAGCGAATCGCTTGATTGCCTCGGCCGGAGAGCGAGCGATTACCGAAGAAGCAGGCCGCTTCATTAATGAGCTTAAAGGACTCGGACCACAAGTTGAACGTGGTTTGACCCTCGCGCGAACGCTCGACAAAGAGACCGCGAACAGTTTGGCCAAACTTGGCGAGACCATTCTCAACGGGCGACAGCGAGTCGCCTCCGCGCTTGGCTTGGTTCCAACTTCAGTGCTGGCGGAGTCAACTTACAACCCCGACCTGCGCTTGGAGGCTGCAAAGAAACAGTTGGCCGCGGCCCGATCCGCCCTCGATTATGGAAAGATCGCTGCGGCCGAAGAGGCGCTCGGGACGATTTCAGTGGAAGCCGATCGCGCCCATAAGCTAGTCGCCGAATCCTTGGAAGTTTTGGAAAACTTTGATCGCAACGTAAAGCGCATTCAGGACCAAGCCAATCAGATTGAGCAGCGAGTTACAGAGAGCGAACGGAAGGTACTCCAGGCAAAGTCAGCTTACGCTCCTTCCGCTCTTGAGTTCCAAAGCATCGATGAACCGGGCGACCAGTTGGGAGAAGCCAAGCCAGCCGAGGCGGCTGCCAGGGGTGTTGAAGCTTGTCAGGCCAGTTGCCGCGAATTGTTGGGCGACGCTCGCGTTGCGCTGAAGCGAGCTGACGAGTGTTTCCGCGGTGGCAAGCTGCTCGAAGCGGCCAATCTCGTTCACTTGGCGGAAGAAGAGTTAAGCGTGATCCAGACCAGGCTTGGAGGGATCGCTAAGCACTTTGAGAGCTTGGCTGAAGCCGAGCGGCAGAACAGTCAGTCGGCGGCAAGCTTGCGCTCGCGGATTGATGAGCTTCGCCGAGGAACCAGCGACCAGAGAGTGATCGCGGCGACGATTCGGAGAGTGGAGGAGCTAACGGCCAGGTCCGGAAGTCTACTTTCCGAGCTTGGTACGGCTCGCGGAGGCAAGCGGGACCCACTCTCGGATGCCAGGAGATTGACCGCAGCTGACCACGATTTAGAGGAGCTAGTGGGAAATTTGGCTGCTGACGTCGAGGCGCATGCCGAAGCGACTCGAGCGGTCGCCGGAGCTAAGGTCGAGCTGGATGTCGCTCTGCGATTAGTGGAACATGCTCGCAACGATCAGATTCCGGATAGTTTGACGGTGACTCGTTGTCGACAACACATCGAGCAGTTAGCTCAGCAAGTCGCTGCGACTGCTCGTGAGTTGAGCGTTGCACACTCGGACTGGGGCGTGATTCACGAGGCCGCGTCGCAGCAGACTGCGGAACTCGGTGTGGTCGCGGGAGAGCTGAGGAATGAGCTGCAACTTGCTTCGCGTTCAGCGGAGGGATTCAAGACAGCCTCGCAGGAAGTTTACCGAGCGGCAAGCTGGAGCGGCTCTTACGGAGTTCGTGTGGTCAACAATCCAGGTGCGGAAGAACTCGAACAGGCCCGGAGGGCTTTGGCTGCGGGTGATTATCAACAAGCGGCTGACTTCAGTGATGCTGCGGCAAATCTTGCTCGAGAGGCTATCGCTATTGCGGAACGAATGGTCCAGCGCAAGCGGCGTGATATTCGTCAACGCGAAGAACAACGACGCCGTTCGGACGACGACTTTTGGGGTGGCATCGGTGGAGGGATCTTCACCGGTGGCAGTAGCGGTGGCTGGTCGTCGGGAGGTGGCAGCTGGTCTTCCGGGGGAGGCGGTGGTTGGTCTTCCGGCGGATCATCCTCTTCTGGAGGAAGCTCGGGTGGTAGCAGTAGCGGAAGCGGCTCAGGGTTTGGACGCTCCGGCTGGTGATCCGAAATTATTGGATCGAGTCAAGCTTCTCCCAAAAGAGTCCGATAGTCTGGCGTTCCAGAAAATTTGCTAAGCATCAACCCACTCCCGTGTAAAGCCGATGCTTGATCCGTTTTGCGACCACAAGGTTATCTGTTACGATCTGACTGCGGGCAAACCACACCGGAAGATTTAAGTCTTGAACAAATTTTTCAGAAGAGGCCTACGATGAAGTGCTGGAACCTGCTCTCGAAAGCAGCCTGCGGGGTTTTATTGACGGTTGCAATCATTCCGTCCTTCGGTTGCAACAACGCTGAAGTAAAGGAAGTACCAACTGCCGCTGCGAAGCCTGCAGGCTCGGTTGCGGGTACAGAAAAGCCGGTAGCGGAGAAGCCTGCCGTAACGGCTGCGGCAACCGCTCCAGCCGCGTCGAGCGCCCCGCCAGTAGCTGCGGCCTCTGAGGGCTCCGACAAAGGAACTCCGGTAGCGATCGAGGGTGGCAAGGCAAAACTGACTCCCGCCAACTCCAAAGTGATGTTTGTCGGGATTCACACGGGCGACAAGCCCGATCCACGAACTTGCGGCTTTGCCGAATTTTCTGGCGAGGCGAGCTTCGGGCAAGATGGCAAGACGCTGAGCGCAGTGACAATCGAAATGCAGGTTGATTCCATCTACACGTTCAACGGGAGTTTGACCGAGCACTTGAAAAGTGGCGACTTTTTTGACGCCCGCGAATATCCAACCGCTAAATTTGAGAGCACGAAGGTCGAGATCGGCCCAGATGGAAAGGGGACGCTCACCGGCAAGTTGAGTTTAATGAAAGGCAGTGAGGAAGTCGCCATTCCCGTAACCATGACCCAAAGCGATTCGGGCTTCACGCTGAAGGGCGAAATCTCCATTGATCGGACCAAGTTCGGCATGGATAAGATGACCGAGAAAATTGGCAAAGAGGTTGCCGTGTCTTTCGTGATTGGCGAAACGACCGACCCGAGCAGCGTATTGCCTAAGTAGTTCCTCGGTATCAGGGAAGAACACCAATTCGTTAAGAGTTGGTTTGGCTTGATTTCATAGAGAGCGGCGGCCATTCGGCTCGCCGCTTTTTAGTTGATTCGCTTTTTGTTTGGGAGAGCGCGGCGTGCGACAGGAATATCTTGGATTCTGCATTGTGGTTCCTGCTTTCATTGGCTTGGTCGGCACCTTGCTGGCAGGGCGATTATCGCCCCGGCTGCAGTCACCAGTTGCATCGGCACTGGTGCTCTTGGCACTGCTGTTAAGCGGTTTTCTGCTTTTGGGCAAAAATATCCATAACCCGGAGCGGCATTGGCACTGGTTACCTGCGATTGGTCTTTTTGCCGTGATTGCCGGTAGTGTCGGCTTTCGACAAGGGAGTGCCTTTTGGCAGAGACTGGTCTGCGCGTTGGCGGTTGGGAGCTTGACGGGTTGGCTATTGGTGCCGACGTGGAAGGACTTGGTGGAACAGCGCTGGCTTCTTATCTCCGGCTTGGCCATTGCGACAACCGGATTGATCTTATTCAGCGACCGGCTGGGGCGTTCTCTCCGGCCCCTATTCGTGCTGCTCTGTTTTGGAATTGCGGCCTTCCTCGGTGCCGCTTGGATCGGGGCAGGCTTTAGTCTGACGAATGCTAGCTGGTTGTTGATTCTCGGATCGACCATTGCGGGGATGCTGCTTGCTGCGATG
>JBJTQD010000242.1:0-1985 GCA_046075445.1 Planctomycetota bacterium | reverse complement strand
TGCGCTGCGCCTCGCCTGCGCCAAAGCCTGGCGGCTTTGGGCTTCGGCTACGGGTGGAGCGAAAAGTCGGCTACTATCTGGTGCCCAGAACTAGCTGACTTTCACTTCGATTTTCCGCGGCGTGACGGCGGGGATTTTGGGAGCGACTACCGTCAAGACACCATGCTTGAACTGAGCCGAAATTCGCTCGCCATCGACTTCGGGCAGCTTGACCGAGCGGCTGAAGGGGCCGGCTCGACGTTCGCTGCGGTGAACCTTGCGGCCTTCGACGGCCTCCACGACCTTCCGTTCTCCGGAGACCGTCAACACGCCATCGTTGAATTCGACCTGCACATCTTCGGGCATTATTCCCGGCAGATCGATCATCAACTCAAAAGCCTCGTTCGTTTCGACAACGTCCCAAGGCGTCGCCCAACTGCCGGGGCCAACCGTGTTTTGGTAGCCCGGAAAAAACTCATTCACTAATTGATCGAACTCGCGGCCAAACATTCCTCGAGATAATCCTCTGGACATCCGCTTAGGACCGCAGCAACCTGATCCGTTTCTCATAACGCACTCTCCCAAATCAAAAAGGTTGATTCAGGCTTTCAAGGCCTGACAGACTTGAACTGACATTCTGGCGTACTGCCATATCGCGATGGGAGTTAAGAATTGCAACTAGCGTGCCAATTCAAAAAGTGCGGAATCTGAGGAGGATTCCGAAGGTGCTGTCGTTTATTTTCAGACGAGCGACTTGCTGTCAGTCAGTTGGCTGACCAGCGATTTCCAGTGCCGGACTTTATCGCCGGAGAGTGGACTCTTTCGGCCAGCCATGCAGACTGCACCACGCAGGGCGACGATGTCGGGCTGGAGTTGCAGCAACTGGGAGAGGCAATCCAGAGTGAGTGAACCGGCGAGCGCAAAGCGGATGCGGCCCTGAGCTTGCGCTCGCAATCGCTCCAGTCTTG
The DNA here is from genome assembly GCA_046075445.1 of Planctomycetota bacterium. Taxonomy (GTDB): domain Bacteria; phylum Planctomycetota; class Planctomycetia; order Pirellulales; family Pirellulaceae; genus BJ22. The sequence goes on along the minus strand of JBJTQD010000242.1, from coordinate 1,038 downwards.
GCTCGGAGAGAACCTGAAAAACATTTCCCTGAGTCTTGCACCAAGTGTCGAGCAAAAAAACGGGCAGCGAATGTTCCAGTGCCAAGTCGAGAACGTCCTCTGGGGCAGGCGAGTCGGCTTGCTCAGCATCGGCATAGGCTGCGGCTACGGGGATCGTGCCCGGCGGTAGAGTCTGGACGAGATCCAGCCAAGCTTTTTTCCAGTCGGTCAGTTGCCGAGCTGCTGCGAGGCCAACTTTGGCAAAGCGAAAGGCTTGGAGTTGGGAAAGTTCAGCAGCCTTTTCAGGTTGTGTTTGGTAGTCGCTCAGTTCCCCGAGAGCGGCACTCAGCGGCGGACAGCTTTCCTCGTGGAAGCGGGCCTTCAGTTGCCGGACAACCTCCTTGCGAACCTCCAGCGAGACGCTTCCGAGCGCACCAGCAGCGGGTTCCTTGAGGTCGATGATCTCCGCTCCGCTGGCGGCGGCAAGCAGGGCTTCCGTGGAATTTCGGACACTGACCAGAAGCTGGGGCATGCGGGACTGTGAAAAAAAGGTTTTGGTTACTTCGAGGGCAGGAACCGAATGAATCCGACCGAGGGGAGTTGTCTATTTTCGAAAACAGCGACTTAGTTGGGATTCTGCGTCAAAACTCGGGGTTGGTCCAGTCCGTGAGGCTTCTGTTACTGGAGCAGCAAGGAGTTCGCTCGCAAGAGACCGACAGCCGCTAGTTTGAAGTGTCCCTGCGAGGTGGCTGAAATACTGTTCAATAGCCCGTGATAAGGCTAATCTAACGTGTCGTTGCGGAATGGATTTCGGGTGAGTCGCTCTCACCCCGGAGGAAGAGTCTTTGAGCAAGTTACCAGAGTATGAGCAGATCACCACTGACGAGCAGCTGGCTCGATTCTGTGGAAGCTTGCGAGGTTCCGAACTGCTCGCTTTCGACACGGAATTTGTTTCGGAGAATTGCTACCGCCCGCAACTCTGCCTCGTGCAAGTCGCGACGCGGAACAAACTGGCGTTGATCGACGCTATTTCAATCAAGGATTTGACTCCTTTCTGGG
>JBJTQD010000241.1:0-4345 GCA_046075445.1 Planctomycetota bacterium | reverse complement strand
ACTGCTGGTTGTTTTTCAGTTGGCAGGGTTTGGTTTGTGGGCTTGTTTGCTGCAGAGGGTTTTTTGGGAACGGTTGAGATTAAGGCCATGCTGGTGTAGCTCAGTTGGTAGAGCGCGTCCTTGGTAAGGACGAGGTCATGGGTTCAAGTCCCATCACTAGCTCTGGACTTGGTTCGAATGAATGCGGAATAGCAGCCGCGGGTTATTCGGACTTTGATGAAAAGAATGTAGCTGTTTGCTTGGTTTCAAAGAGTCAGTTGTTTGGCAGGGTGTGAGTAGAAATGGCCAAAGAAGAATTTAAACGAACAAAGCCCCACGTGAACGTGGGGACCATCGGTCACATTGACCATGGTAAGACCACCACGACCGGCGCTCTTTTGGCAGTTCAGGCTGCTAAGGGTTTGGCGCAATTTAAGTCCTATTCGGAAATCGCCAAGGGCGGTACCGTCCGCGACGAAACCAAGACAGTGACTATCGCTGTTTCGCACGTCGAGTATGAAAGTGAGAAGCGTCACTATGCTCACATCGACTGCCCTGGTCACGCCGACTTCATTAAGAACATGATCACCGGCGCCGCCCAGATGGACGGTGCGATTCTGGTGGTTTCCGCTGCGGACGGTCCGATGCCTCAGACCAAGGAGCACGTGCTCTTGGCTCGACAGGTGGACGTGCCCGCGCTGGTGGTGTTCTTGAACAAGGTTGACTTGGTTGACGACCCAGAGTTGCTCGACCTGGTTGAGATGGAAATCCGCGAGCTGTTGAACAAGTATGACTTCAACGGCGACAAGGTGCCCATTGTCCGCGGTTCGGCGCTGCCGGCTTACCAGAACCCAGCCGACCCGAAGGCTTCGGAATGCATCAGCAAGTTGGTCGAAGCGATCGACTCGTTCATTCCTGAACCGAAGCGAGAAGAAGACAAGCCATTCTTGATGGCGATTGAAGACGTCTTCTCGATTGAAGGTCGTGGAACGGTTGCCACCGGTCGTATTGAGCGCGGTGTGCTCAAGACGGGTGAAGAAGTTGAAATCATTGGCCTTTCGGCTGAGCCTCGCAAGACGACTTGCACGGGTGTTGAAATGTTCCGCAAGCTGCTGGATGAAGGGCGTGCCGGTGACAATGTCGGCTGTCTTCTCCGCGGCGTGAAGCGTGAAGACATTCAGCGTGGTCAGGTTTTGGCCAAGCCAGGTTCGATCAAGCCTCACACCAAGTTCGAAGCAGAAGTTTACTGCTTGAGCAAGGAAGAAGGTGGTCGTCACACTCCGTTCTTCAGCGGCTATCGTCCTCAGTTCTACTTCCGCACGACCGACGTTACTGGCACTGCTAACTTGGTCGGTGCTGAAATGTGCATGCCCGGCGACAACGTCCGGGTCACAGTGGAATTGCACAAGCCAATCGCTATGGACGACGGTGTTCGTTTCGCGATTCGCGAAGGTGGCCGAACCGTTGGTTCGGGTGTCGTAACGAAGATCATCGAGTAAGTATCGGCAGGCACTTTCTGTTCGCCGCGTCAAAGTAGCTTTGACGCGGCAATTTAGAAGGCGTGCCAAGGCACAACTGAAAGCGTCAGCTGCGATTTTTGCAGGTGACGCTTTCGCTGCTCCGCTGAGGGCCCTGTTTTGAGGCTGGTTTCCGTTTTCGGCGGAGGCGGTTCGAGGGGGACCGGCGAGCGGTTTGAGCGGCAGTTTTCGGGTTTTTTGGGAGCTTGTGCTGAGGTTCGAGTCAGCGGCTTTCGGAGGATTTTTGAAAATTGTCGCGAGTCAGAGTTGCAGTTTAGGACTGCAGTAAAGATTAGGACTTCAGTGAAGATTGAAGTGCGGTGAAGATTGAAGTGCAGGGGCGTAGCTCAATTGGCAGAGCACTGGTTTCCAAAACCAGGGGTTGCGAGTTCGACTCCCGCCGCCCCTGCCATTTTTTTGGATGAATGTGAAGTGATTTTTCGGTCGTCGTGACGCTGGGCCACACAAGGTTCGCCGCGAGCGGGTTGGAGGGTTGCTTCGGTTCAGGGATGGCGTGATCACAAAGACGGCGTAGTTGTGTAGGCCGAGTGGTTATGTAGACCGCTTGATTGAAGGGACATTGAAAGGTTGGTCATGACGACAGTCACCAAACAGGACGCGGCTGAAACAGTCGGCTTTTGGGGGAGCCTTTTTCAGGCTCGACTCTACAAGCAGACTCAGGGCCGGATTGTTCGGCAGGTTGCTTTCGGGGTGATAGCTCTGTTGGCGGCGTTGGCAGCTTACCAGCTGTACAACACTGGTTGGTTCATGTCAGTGACTGGAAGTGCGCGTTCGTTAGCGCTGGTAGGCTTGGTCCTGCTGGGGTTATGGGTCGCTTTTAGAATCGTCAATGTCCCGCGGTTTGCTGACTTTTTGATTTCGGTTGAAGCCGAGATGAACAAGGTCTCGTGGCCGTCGAAAACTGAATTATGGCGAGCGACTGCGGTGGTAATCTTTGTGATTTTCGCCTTGTCGTTCATTTTGTTTATGTTTGATGCGATTTGGTCCTTCTTGTTCAAGTTGCTGCAGATTCGGTACTTGGGCTAGTTGGTTCAGATTGGGCTCTGATTTGTTCGGCTGACGCCAGTCGGTCGGAGTGGTCGAGCGTGTTTGGGAATTTTTGGTCTTAGTCGAGTTGGGGAAAATCGCGTGTCGAGCGAAACGCCAGAAAAAGAAGGTGAGTTGAACGCCGGGCACGGGGCTGTCGAAGCCACCCGCGCGGGATCGCCGCGGTTGGCTACCCCCAAGATCGGGTCGGCTCAAAAGTTGGCTGAAGAGTTCTCGCCTGAAGAGTTGGCGCTGGACGATGAATCCGAGGAGTCGGGTGAATCGACGCAGTCTCCGATTGAGGAGTTGGTCGAAGAGGTCATCCCCGAGGAAAAGAACCTGGAGATGGCTTGGTACATCCTCAAGGTTCAGGTCAACCGTGAAAATTCGATTTGCGAAGCGTTGCAGCGGAACATCAAGCGGGCGGGGTTAGAGTCCTTCTTTGGTGAGATTTTGGTCCCGACGGAAGACGTGCGGGAGTTTTCGAAGTCAGGCAAGCAGCGGATCGTCAAGCGAAAACTGTACCCTGGCTACGTGGTCGTGCGGATGGCTGTGAACGACCAGACTTGGTTTTTGGTTCGTGACACAGCGGGCATCGGCGACTTCACAGGTGCCGCCGGCAAGCCGGTCCCTCTGTCGCAGACCGAAGTTGACCGGATCATTGCGAGCAGTCGAACGCAGAAGCCGGAAGAGGGTGGCGAAGAGCAGATTAAGACAGCGATTCGCTTCAAGGTTGGCGACCGAGTCCGCGTAAAGGAAGGTTACTTCCAAAACTACGAAGGTGAGTTGTCGACCATCGATGAGCGGAATGGTCGCATCACGGTAATGATTAACATTTTCGGTCGGCTCAACCCGGTGCAATTGGAGCACTGGCAAGTCGAAGAGGTTTGATAGCCCCTTCTTGGGCTGTCGGGTGCTGACTGGGATGGTCGCCGCCTTGGTTGTGAAGCTGGAAGCAATGGAACATTTTGGGTCGAAACTCCAATCGAATTGATTTAGTTGAAAGTGCTGGTTTATGGCGAAACAGTTGGTGGCTCAAGTCAAGCTGCAATGCAAGGGTGGTCAGGCCACACCGGCTCCTCCGGTGGGTACCTCGCTCGGTAAGTTCGGTATTAACCTCGGTCAGTTCGTTTCCCAATTCAACGAGCGGACTCGCGACTTGAACGGAACGCCAGTGCCGGTCGTGGTGACGGTTTACAGTGACCGCTCGTTTGAGTTTGTCACCAAGAGCCCTCCGGCTGCGGCGCTGCTGAAGCTGGCTGCTGGAATCCCGAGTGGATCGGGTGTTCCCAATCGAACCAAGGTAGGCACTGTGACTTCGAAGCAGGTCGAAGAGATCTGCATTCGCAAGAAAGACGATTTGAATGCCCGCGACTTGGAGCACGCTCGACGGATGGTCGAGGGTACTGCTCGGAGCATGGGAATCGAGGTCGTCGGCTAGGCGGCTTGTGAGGTCCGTCGAACGCAAGTCAGACGAAGCTGTTTGATTTGGCGAGCGAAACTTGGCCTCGATTGGTTCGCCTTAGGTTTAGTGCGACGGGAATTGGGGGCGACCGGCTGTGGAAACCACAGTCATTGCAAAATAAAAACTTCGAGGCATGGCGAGTACTTCGAAGCAACTGAACAGATCAAACAAACAAGACAATCAAGTAACAAACTAGTGGTTTGAAATTATGGTAAAGCAATCGAAAGCCCACCGTGAAATGGTAACCAAGGTTCCTGCTGATGCGGTCCCGTTGGGTAAGGCTGTGGAAATTCTCAAGGGTTTCAAACCACGCAAGTTCGATCAGACCGTCGAGGTC
>JBJTQD010000240.1:0-1330 GCA_046075445.1 Planctomycetota bacterium | reverse complement strand
CATTTTCCGTTTTCCATAATTTCAGAACTTCTGGGATGGACTCCACCTTTTACGCGATTCAAGCTCATGAAACAGCCGCTCTCGGTCATCGTGCCCTGCAAGAATGAGCGCAACAATATTGCCCAGTGCATTGAGAGTTTTCGGGCAATCGCAGATGAGATTCTGATTGCCGATTCTGGCTCGACAGACGATACGCTCGAAATCGCATCTCGCTACGAGAAAGTTCGAGTCATTCGCCGCGAGTACATCACCAGCGGCGATTTCAAGAACTGGGCTATTCCACAGGCCAGCTACGAGTGGGTGCTGATCATTGACGCCGATGAGCGCGTCACTCCGGAGTTGGCCAGCGAGATTACCTTGGAACTCTCTCGCGGTCCCGGATCCGATGGTTATTGGATTTATCGCAACAATCACTTCATGGGTCACCCGATGCGGTTCGGCGATGCACGAACCGATTCGGTTTTGAGACTATTTCGCCGCGACCGAGGGCGCTACGTCGGACCAAGTGATCACGGTGAGGTTGAAATTTCTACCGGACGCGTTGGCACGCTGCGGAATCGCATGACGCACTATTCCGTCTGGAGTTACGACCAACTGCTGTTCAAATATGATCGCTATACTTCGCTTCAAGCCCAGCAGTGGTATGAGGCTGGAAAGCGAACATCTTATTTCAAACTGTTTATCCGCCCCGCTTTTCGGTTCTTCCGAGAGTACATTCTTCAAGGTGGAATCCTCGATGGCACTGTCGGCTTGCAGCAAGCTTGGCTTTGCGCCTTTTATTCCTATCTCAAACAAGCCCGCCTCTGGGAATTGACTCAAGGCTTGCAGCAATGCGATGTCGAAACGATTCCTGCGAAGCCAACCGCGACCAATCAAGAAACCCGTCGCGCGGCTTGACGCGTGAGCGTCCTGCTTGGCGTCTCTTCTCGCGGGGCTCTGTTGCTTGACCGTTCTGTTACTTGAACGGGAAGACAAGCGGCGCGAGCAGAACTGTCACGATAAAGAAGATCAGGTCGAGCGGAACCCCGAGCCTGATGTAATCCGAAAATTTGTAGCCGCCCGGACCGTAAACCATGAGATTGGTTTGGTAGCCAAACGGCGTCGCAAAGCCAGCTGACGCCGCGATACACACCGCAACTACAAACGGCAGTGGGCTAACTTGCAGATCACTTGCCGCTTGCCAGGCAATCGGAAAGACAAGAATCGCCGCTGCGTTGTTGGTGATTAGTTCCGTGAAGATCATCGTCAGCAAATAGACCACGACGAGCACCAGCCAAGGGTCACCGCCGACCAGACGGATGCAATTGTCGGCGACCGTTTGAGCCAACCC
>JBJTQD010000239.1:0-3720 GCA_046075445.1 Planctomycetota bacterium | reverse complement strand
CGGCGAGGTGGCCGAGGCGATCGACTGGCTAAACCGACTGGAGACTCGGCGAGTGGCGATTGACTTGCCGTCGGGGCTGGATTGCGATTCCGGGCAACCGGGCCAGCCAACGATTCGGGCTGACGAAACACTTACGATGGTCGGGCCGAAGCTCGGCTTTCGACAACCTGCTGCTCAAGCGTACGTCGGTCGGTGGAAAGTCGTTGACCTTGGAGTCCCGGCCGAGCTAATTCAGACAGCCATCGGTTGATCGAGAACGCGTGAGCACGAGTCCGAGTCCGCAGCTAGAGAAATCAGCTACCTTCGAGGAGAGGCATTTTCTGTTGGCCGCTTGCGACTACGCTTCGCCGGATGAGTGCATTTCGCCGTCGTGGTCTTTCCATTTCATTGCGCGGCGGAACGGTTCGATTCGAAGCACCACTTCGCCATTTTGGAACAGGCGGACCGTGCCGCTTGATTCGCTGACCACCACCGAAATGGCTTGGGTGTTCTTGCTGATCGCCGCGCCAGCGTAATGGCGAGCTCCCAAGCCGGTGGTGAGCATCAGGTCGACGCCTCCGGTATTAATTAGCCGCGACGTCGCTTCGACCGTCCCATCGGACGCGATGATGATTGCCCCGTCGAGCTGAGCGATTTCCTTCATGCACTCGCGGACCCAAGGGTCGGCGAGATTTCGTTCTCGCTTGGGATAGCCCTTGACCAAGTCGAAACATGCCGGGCGGCTTTGCTGAAGAACATGGCGGTGGTCGCCCACGATCAACATGGTCCCGACCGGTTTGCCTTCGCGTCCTTCGCGTCCGATATCAACCGCGAGGTCGACAACCAATTTGAGCGTATCGAGCGGTACTTTCGTCTCCAACTGCCGGAGGTCGCGCGCGGTGAGCTTACCGAGCCGCTCGTTGAGGTGGATGACGCTGACGGTGTCCGGCTTTTCGACTTCAAAGCGGCTGTAAACCGCGACGACGGTCGCTCCAGGGCTGATCCACTCGGCAGCCACCGATTCAAGGATTGCTTGTGATAGCCGGTCTTGGATGGTCGCTTCGGGCATCTCCAGCAGGATCGTCCTCATCCCGTAGGCCATGGCACTTTCGGCGACTTCGGAGAGGTGGCTGGCAACCAGCAGTCCGGCTTTCCGCGTCGCTCGTTCCAGTTCAGCCCAATCAGCCACAAAATCCAAGAGGACCAGAATCGACTCACCCTCAGTCGAAGCAATGAGCTCGACCGCAGAGTCGACAAAGGCCATCAGGGTTTGCTGAAGCTTGGATTGAACCATTTGAACTTTCTGGGTGGGAGAGCCATATCCTTGAATGTAAGAGGATTGGCCAGTCAGAGCAAGCAAGTGTGACAAATCAACGAGGAAACAAGTCAGGACTTCGAACCGCCCTCTCATTTTTTATCGGGACGGTTGAGCGCGAACTTGACGTCGTGAAGCGGTTTCGTTGCGGGGCGGCTTGATCCCGGGGCCTAGCGTCGTTTTTGCTCAGTCGTTTCGCTGGCGGTTTGAGTGGAGGGTGTGTCACCGATCGTTTGCGCTACGTATTCTTGCCACTGTTTGACATTTTTGCCCAGTTCACGCCCGGTGACTTTCTCCAGCGACTCGGTGGCACGCAATTGAATTGCGGGGTCGCGATCGGTCAGGGCGAGGTTGAGTGCCCGCAGCGATTGCTCGCCCGGGTATTCGCCGAGCGCTCGAGTCGCGGCGAGGCGGACGTCGACATTGGTATCGTTGGCGATGAGCCCCTGAAGGGCCGGGACGGCGACCGGAGCGGGCATTTTTTCCCAGCTTTGAATGACTGCCAGTCGCACGTCGGTGTTCGGGTCGCGGGTCAGTGTTGCCAGAGTCTCATGGGTCGTCTCGCAGTCGAGTTGGCCGAGCATCCGGATCGCTTGTAGTCGCGTCAGCAAGATTGGGTTTTGTAAGGCCTTTCCGGAGAGTTCGCGAGCGGCTTGCTCGCGCTCGTTGGCGGAGCCTTTCAATGCTTTCGCCACCAACTCGTTCATTTCCCGTTTGGTTTTGAAAGTCGTGTCGGCGATTGCTTCTTCTGCGGCCCACTTCTCGCGGGCCCAAGGAGAGAGTTTTCCCATCCGCCAAAATGGGCCTTCGGCACATCCGACGAGGCAGGCAACCAGCAGCAGAAAAAAGATTCCGATTGGTTTCATGGAGTAAATCGCTCGTGGTACAAGCGGGAGGTTCAAGTTCAAAACCGGTGGTCTCATGCGAGGGTTGCCGCAACTTGCATCTGGCAGACGCGCAGCCTCTCTCTAAGGGTGGGCGGGGACTGTAGCAAGCATCTCGAGCTCGATGAAGACCAGTTCGGGAACTGCTAGCGGCGTGCTCGTGCCGGTTTGTGTGCCAGCACTTTTCCGCAGTTCAAAAGAACTACAGGAAAGGCACCAACAAAAAAGCCACCTTGGAATCCAAGGTGGCCTTGAAGTTGTCGAGGAACTAGGCGCAGGGTCGCTTAGTCTTCAGTCTGGTCTGCTGGCTTGTCAGTTAGGACAGGTGCAGGCAGCTTATTGACCTTGGGCTGGTTCTTGTCTGACTGCTTGTCATCGTAGTACTTGCCATAGCCGTAGCCATACCCGTAACCTTAGCCATAACCGTAGCCGTACTTGGAGTACCAGTAACCGGCTCGGTAGGCGACGTCAGCGTAACGGCTGCCGTAGCCAGGCTGCGAACCGACGCCATTGACGACCGTGCCAATGATGTTCGCACCAACGTTTCGCAGGATGTCGGTGGCTCGTTGGGCGCTGACGCGGATATTTTTGCGAATCCGCAGAGCCAAGATGACGCCATCTGCCCGAGCCGCGATCGGGCTCGGGTCGGTCACAGCCAGTACGGGTGGGGAGTCGATAATGATGAAGTCGAACTCCTTCTTCATCTGGTCGAACAGGACGTTGAGCTGCGACGAGGTGCAGAGTTCGGATGGGTTACTCGGCTTCGGTCCGCAAGGCAGGATGAATAGTCCTTCCACGCCGGGGACTTGAATCACGCAATCTTTCCAGAACGAATCGCCGCTGAGCACCGTCGACATGCCTTCGTTTGGGTTTTCGACACCAAAGTTAAGGTGTTGTCGAGGACGACGCATGTCGGCGTCGATCAACAATGTCTTCTTGCCAGATTGAGCGATCGAGACCGCCAAGTTCGAAGCAATTGTCGACTTACCATCACCAGGCGTCGGGCTGGTGACCTGAATGATCGAGTGGTCTTGGCCTTGGGTGTTGAAGTACAACGCCGTGCGGACCGCGCGGAATGCTTCCGCGTTTTGGCTTTTGGGCCGGTGGAAGACGCAAATCGTCGGAGCGATCTTGGAGCTTTCCAATTGGTACCGCTTGCCTTGAGCTATCACCGGGATGTGACCGATGAGTGGCAAGTTCAGGTTGTTCATGATTTCGTCGGGGTTATGGAAAGTCTTATCGGCGAAGTCGACAAGTGTTCCCAAACCGAAGCCAGCGAGCGATCCGAGCAGGCCACCGATGGCGAGAATGATTGGCAGAATTGGCCAAACACGTTCCGCATCGGAAGCGTCCTGCAACGATTCAAAGTTGAAACCGTCCTGGCGATTGAATTCGTCGAGTTGGCCCTTCGGATCAACTTCGAACATCTTGTCCTTGGTTTCGTTCATCAAGGTTTCGACGTACGTCAAATCCTTTTCCAAGTCGGCGCGGCGGTTGCGGACCACGGTCAGGCGTTCGGCTTCCTTGCGATGGACTTCGTAG
>JBJTQD010000238.1:0-3424 GCA_046075445.1 Planctomycetota bacterium | reverse complement strand
GGAAAGCCAGCGGCGGCTAAGGCTGATTTTGAGCAAGCAATTCGACTGGCTCCGCGCAACTTGACGGCTGTCATCGGCCGAGCCGAAGCTCTCACTGCACTCAAACGCTACCAATCCGCACTCCTTTGGATGACCAAGTCGCTTCACAGCTTCAATAGCGCTCAAGGCTTGGCTGACTTATTGCTCGCCAGAGGCCGCGTCTACTTGGCGATGGGGATTTGGGCAAAGGCCGCCGCCGATGCGTCTACTGCACTGGACCTGAGACGCGACAACGCCAGAATCCAAACGGCTGCGCGATTCCTTCGCGCCCGCGCTCTGATTCAGATGGAGCAAAATCCATCTGCGGCACGCGATCTGAAAAAGCTGCTGCGAATCGCTCCCGACCATTCTTCAGCCATCGCCCTCTCTGAGTGGCTGCAAAGTCCGCAGCATCCGCGACCAGCCGAAGTTCAGACGCTGGCCCGGCCAGTGAAAATCTCAAAGCCCAAAGTCATCCAGTCGCCTGTCGCACTGAATGGCTCTGCCGACTCGTGGGGAGCCGAAGGAATATTTGATACATGGCTCGTTCGAGATCAGGCGCGAGAAGAATACGGTCCGGTTAGCAAGGCAACGCTGAATCGCTGGGTCGAGGAGGGACGAGTCAGCAGCGGAATGCGTCTGCTCCGCGGAGATTGGCACAAATGGAAACGTGCCGAAAAGGTTTTTCCCGAACTGGGCACGACGCGGTAACTCAATCCGAGAATTGCAGTCTGCCAGAGCGTTCTCGGGACTCACTCGATCGCCTGCTCAAGCCCACGCATATTTCGCCTCATCGCTTCCAACCAGGATTCATTTTCGCCCAGATTCGCGGCTGGACCGAAGACCACACTCTTGATTCCCTTTTCTCTGAGAAGTTCGACGTTCACCTCGCTGGGCTTCGACTCCCAAAGAAACAGCTCAGCCGGAAAATCTTTCAGCGCTCGCTGCAGTTCATCTGTTCCCTCCGCACCGGGAGCGTTGGTCGGGTCCCAATGGACAGCTCGCAAGTTCAGCCCATACCTTTTCGCCCAGTACTCGTGAAATGGATGAGAGACCAGCAATGGGCGCGTTCCAAGCTTGGTTGCGAGAAGACGCATTTGCTGGTCGAGTTCACTTAGCTGGGCGTTGAATTCTTCGCAACCTTTTTTGAAGTCGTCGGCTGCCTCTGGCACCAACTGCTCAAGCCGCTCTCGGATCGAGTTAGCCTGCAATTTTGCCAATTCAAAATCGAGCCACGTCGTGCTGGCAACTCCCGCATGCGAATGCTCACCGCCCGGTCCATGAGAATGGACAACCGCCTCGGTTTTGATCCACTGGTCCATAAATGCGTTCGCGGTGCGGAGCATACGGCTTGAGGGCAAAGCGACGCCAGCGACCCAAGGCTCAAACTCAGCACCATTCAGCACGAGCAAGCGGGCACGCTGCATCTTTTCCAAATCGTCAGTCGTCGGCTTCCACGTGGTCGGGTCGAGATTCGGTGGCAAGAGATATAAAAGCTCGACGCGTGTGCCTGCAATTGCATTGACGGCTTCGCGAAGAAACGAATTGCTGACAAAAACCAGCGGCCGACTTCCCTCTGCTTGGCGGGCGTCGATTGATGGCTTCGCCCGTTCGCTGGACGGACCCTCGGACTGACATCCGAGCCCAAGCGAGAGCGATCCAACCAGCAAAACCAGCTGTACGACTCGAGTCCACCAACCAGAAAAGCAATTCAGCTTGCTCGACAATGTTTCCGAGGGACGCATTAAGAGACTCCGACAAAGGACTCACAAAAACCAAAGTCTGGACAACGACTCAAAAGAAAACGATCCCGGAACCCGTTCCCGCAAGATGCTGGCATTCTGGTCCATATTCCACAACCGGCGACGCCCAAACCCCATCTGCGGTATCCGGGGGGCGAGACCACGGCGGCGAAAGAACGGACGGTCATATTACCCACCCACCTATGCCCCAGATCAGTTTCAGGGCTTTGGGTGAACTGCGAAAGAGGCTGACCGTCCCGGATGAACAAGCACCAGCTAAATCGACCATTCAAGCGGGCAAAAAACGGGGTTCCTAAGCATCGGCGGCATACAACCAAAGAGAACTGTCGTCCTCTCGGCTCGAATACAAACCCCTCCTTTCTCAAGAGCCGCGTTGGCTGGCAAGCAAGTCGCGTTTGGGCCCCAACCCGCGAGACTCGCCTGCTACTCGGTTTCTTGGCACGAAGAGCCCCGGTACAACCTCGTGAAATGCGACTAAATACTGGCGATTTTTGTTGAGTCGCCTTTCTTTTTCAATTAAATTCAAGCCACGGATTTCGGCCGCGCCACGGCTGTGAGCCCAACCTGACTCAGCCGCTCTTTCGGGATTGGCCAATTTTCGCTAGAGACTGCTGCATCATTCGGGACAGACCCCCCCCTGCGAAACGAAAAAACGATTGGAGTGATAAATCATGGGCAAGCCCCAACGTGGTCCAAAGGTGCGACGTCGCAACCAAACTTTCAATTCATCAAATCAGCTTACCGTCGAGCGACTTGAGTCCCGCATGTTGCTCGCGATCACGCCTGGAGCCGAATACGTGCCGGGCGAATTGCTGGTTCAGTATCTCGCCAATACTTCCGCTACGGAGCGAGCCGCTGCCCGCGCGAGTGTAGCTGGAGAATTCCGTGAGTTGATTCAGACCCGCACGATGGAACGCAGTGGAGCCGGTCCGATCGAGCGAATCTCGCTCGCCCAAGGCGTCGACCTCGCCACCGCGATTCAGCTGATAGAGCGTAACAATCGCGTCGTGCTCGCCGAACCAAACTACATCTATCGTACGGCCGCCATCAGCAATGACCCGTATTATGTCAGCGGACAACTTTGGGGCATGTACGGCGCGGACTCGCCTCCCGTTGGTCCGGGTGGCACGACAAATGAATTCGGCATTCATGCTGAAAATGTCTGGAATCGCGGCGTCACTGGATCCTCAAACGTCGTCATCGGTGTGATCGACGAGGGTATTCAAGTTAACCATCCCGACCTCGTCGACAACATCTGGGTCAATCCCTTCGAGGTGGACGGCGACAACATCGACAACGACAACAATGGTTACGTCGATGACATCAACGGCTGGGACTTCTACAACGACGACAACTCTGTCTTCGACGGAGCGGGCGATGACCACGGCACCCACGTCGCAGGCACTATTGGCGCCCGAGGCGGTAACGGCAGCGGGGTCACAGGTGTCAACTGGAGCGTCAAAATAATTTCGTCCAAGTTCCTGCAAGGAGGCGGGTCGACTGCCGCAGCGGTAAAGGCAATCGATTACCTGACAGACTTGAAAGTTCGGCACGGAATCAACTTGGTCGCCACCAACAACTCTTGGGGTGGCGGCGGATCGTCCAACCTCTTGTTGGAAGCAATCATTCGCCAAGCCAAACAG
>JBJTQD010000237.1:0-2833 GCA_046075445.1 Planctomycetota bacterium | reverse complement strand
GTCATAAACGGCAAGTACTGGTTTATCACTACCAAAAAAAAGAATGACGACAGCTCAAAATGGCAACTGCGCGACTTCGGCACCGTCGGCAATAAGGAATTCAAGCTAGCGCAGGAATCTGAACGCGTACAACGAAACATTCTGCCGCGAATCGGCGGCCTGTTCATTGATGAAATCGTCGATATCGGGGATTTGAATGTCGAGTCTGTCGAGCCGACAACACTTGAGGGACAACCTGCTTGGCTGCTCAAGTTCCAGCATGTCATTCGCCCGGGCGATTCTCCGCGATTCGCCTCCCTGAATGTCCGGCAAGTCGGCTCGGCCACATTGCATCCGGAAAACCTGCTGCCACTGCGTGTCGAAGTGACCATTGAATCAGAACCTGCGGATGGCAAGCACTTACGGAGTGTTACGAACTACTCGCAGGCGTTTGCTTATGAGCAAAACAAGGAGGCACTGCCGGCTTTGTCGTCGTACCGCGAGGACGTTGTATTCGAGGGAAGAACTTCCAGGGGTGAACACCAAATTGAAATCTCCAAGACTGGCGACACACCTTCCATGGAACTGTTTGAATTGGAGGTTTTCGGGCTCCCTTCACCTCTGGCAGGAGCGGAGAAACGCACTCGAATCGTCTGGTATTTACTGCTGATTGGATTCGCGGTCTTGGCCTTGTTCCTCTGGCGACGATTTACCGCGTGATTTGACGCGTTCGGGATCTGAGACTCGCGCGGTCAGTCGTCGAATTGAATCTTGTCGAAAGGCTCAACCAACGCACACCGCTGTTTCCTGTGTTGGCGAACGGCAAATCCAGAGAGACTGCAAACGGCGGCCTCGAAACCAATGCGCGGAAACTCGCTTTTCGAGTTCGGCTTGGCCTTGCCCAGGCAAGCAGCCTCTTTCCCTGCCGGGAAAATACCGGGCTGTCTCATTGTTAATTGGCTTTTTAAATTTACCGAAGCAGCTACTTAATGTGACGCTCTGGCTTCACTTCCTCTTACCCCAGGCTCAACTCACATGGCTCGAATGCTCGTATCTTGCTCATTGTGCTGTTTGGTTTTTTCGGCGCATGAACTCCTCATCATTTCACCCGCCATCGCGCAGGAGCAGTTTACGAAGCAAGCTTTGATTGACACTCTACGGCGTGCCATCAGGCCAACAGCGCAGTTTGATACGCTCTCCATATCGGGAACGATCCGGATCAAGGACAAAAACTCGCCGTTCGAATCACAGACTGTTCTCAGTCCACGTGGCGGCAGTATCGCGAGTATCGGTACCCCCTCATCCGTCAGTGGCTTTAATCCTGATTATGCCTTTCGCCTGACCAAGAGGGATGACTCCGACAAAGCCCACTGGTCCGTGTCGCTCATTGCATTCCGTTCTGTCAGCCCGGACCTTTATGAGACAATCAAAGGTTCGGTCTCTGCGCAGCCCGGTACCCTGCTTGAACAGGCGAACGTTTCCAGCACAAGGCTTGTCCTCGATTTACTTGAGCGAGCGGAAGTCCAACTCGTCGAGCAAAAGGCTCTCGAGACAGGGCAAGTCGAACTCAAGTTTGCCAACAGCCCCGAGGCAACCAAAGCAATCGCGGCCTACGATGAGCGCAAGAAAAAAGAGGCGGTGCCAAAAAATCCGCCCAGCACAGAGCCACCACCCCCTTCGGCGGCCGAAAAGCGGCCGACGGAAATTAAAGTCCTGCGCTGCGTCGTCGAGCCCAGCCAGGGCTACTTGGTTTCGGAACTGGAGATAACAACCGCATTTTTCGATGGTAAGACCATGACATACCGCGACTCAGCCTCTGAGTTCCAAAAGGTGAATGGGGTTTGGTATCCGAAGGTGTATTCCTACACCCGCGAAACCGGAGATTACCTGGAATCCGGCAACAAGGAAGTTATCGAACTCGAAAACGCTGGGCGTTCATCTACCGAAACCGCTTACCTGCGACACTACGGCCTGCCTGAACCAGAGTTGTCTCGGCGATTCAGCTCATTGGCCGTTTGGGCTGCCGGGATTTTGTTGCTGTTAGGCCTGGTCGTATGGGCGATCAAGCTCCGCCGTTAAACACTGCCTTCGAGTTTTTCTCAGGACTAAACGACTGCTAGAACAAAAAAACAGCTGTGCACGCCAATTAACTTTTAACGCGGCTGAGACTATCACCGCCCAATGGCAGAACAACATGCTGTTCATCGCTGTCAAAATAACCAGACCCTATTTTTCTCGTCGACTCCACCGCCCACTGATAATCCGATAGCAAACACGCATTATTGGAAAAAGCATTAGCTAGCCCAAAAATCGCCTCTCACCACCATATCAACTGATTTTCACAGCTTCCAGAAAAGGGTAAACCTATGGTCTTATTTCTCGTAAATCTCGTTAAATCATTTTTTGTCGGAACAGTGTTTTTCTTGGGGGTGTTTCTGACTGGACTGGCCTTGGCAGACGATCCAGGTCTTCCCTTGGATGACAAATGCAAGAATATTTACAATCAAAATGGAATCCTTATTGACTGCGGGCCAAACAATTGTATTCCGCCTCGCACTAAATGCGACTTCGTTCCAACTTTTGCAACTTGCGGATGCCAATTCCCATGATTTCGCCATAAACCTGCTTGGGCCGGCCCTCTGACTTCGTCCGTTAGACCTTGCCAATCAAATCTTCTCGCGTTTTTCACAGCATCAGGATTCATTATGGCAACTCGCGAAATAGCCTTGGTCATACTTGCGTGTGCGTTTTCCGCCGAATTTCGGCTGAATCTTGTGTTCGAGCAAGAACCCGTGGAAGCACAACTTGGACGATTCATCAAAACAATTGAGATGCGTAAGCAGGAGTACATCCC
>JBJTQD010000236.1:0-1256 GCA_046075445.1 Planctomycetota bacterium | reverse complement strand
CTTCCCCGATTTGGACTAAATCCACTAACGTCAGGATGGTTAACTTCACGATGGTGTTGGGCTGAAGAGGCGTTGGGCTGAACAAGCCAACAGCCCGAGCTGAACACATATCTGGGGTAGTTGAACTGAAAACAATTTTTTAGGTCGCGTGGTTTCATCCACCAGCGACCCTCCGCAGGAAGCCGGCTAACCTTCCTGCGGTCCTGCTGCTTGCCAGCTGAGGTGAGCAGAGTTTTTACTGGCACGAGGAAACGAGAAATGATTCCATCTGTCGACACGGAACTGAAAGAAATCGTTTTGTCCAACAATTCGTTTGGTCCAAACGAAATCAAGATTTTGTCTCGTCGCATCAGCGATGACTATTCACAGTTTCCGGTCTTGCGCGACCTGACAAACGAACTCGAGTCGCAGACTTCTCGCTCGCCAGCTTCGTCCGTTCGCTTGGGTGTTTGCCAGTTTTTGCTGGGCCGTTATCGCTCGGCGATTCACACCCTTGAAAATGCCGATGGCGGGGCTCTCGCTTACCTGTATCAAGGCCGGGCTCACGCGGCGATTGAAAACTACGAACGAGCAATCGACTGCTACGAAAACGCTAAAAAGGCTGGGTACGATCCCGCCTACTGCGCCGTGCTGATTGCCGAAGCCAAACGACTGGGTGGCGATCCCCAAGCTGCCATGTCGATTCTCGACAACCTGTTCGGCCCAATCGAGCAAACGGCTGAATACCTCTACCAACGAGCCGCGACGATTTCGATTCTCGGCACCAATCCGGAAGAAGTCATTCGGCTGTACACACGCGCTGTCGATTCCGACGAAAAGCACTCTGGTGCATTGTTCGGCCTGGCTCTCGAAAACGACCGGCACGGCAACGATGACAAAGCGATCGAGCTTTACCAACGAGCCTGTGCCGTTTTCCCGACCAACATTGGCGCGCTGCTGAACCTCGGCATCATGTACGAGGATCACAACCAATTCCAACGCGCCGTCCGCTGCTACGACCGGATCCTCGAATCCCATCCCGGCCATGAGCGGGCTCGCCTGTTCCGCCGAGATGCGATTGAGTCGGTCAACGGTGGCGACCGCTGGGACGACGATCGCGATCGCTTGCAACGCAAGATGCAGACAGTGATGACGATTCCAATCGCTCAGTTCGAATTGAGCGTCCGCAGTCGCAACTGCCTGCAGAAGATGGGCATTATGACCCTCGGCGACTTGACCAAAGTCAGCGAAGTCGAATTGCTCAACAGCAAGAACTT
>JBJTQD010000235.1:0-1346 GCA_046075445.1 Planctomycetota bacterium | reverse complement strand
CTTCAGCGGCTGAGGCCGTTGCCTGCGAGAATCGCTGCAGACCTTCATTCCGGTCCTCGGCCAGATTGCTCGTCACGCCAGTGAACTCTGCAAAGCCAATCCAGCCGATCGGATCAACCCGATCTAAATGCTTTAGTTCGCCGGGCAGTTTGAGAGATTGACCACTGAGCAGATTCAGAGCGTACTCATAGGGGCCGCTGCTGACCATGTTCGAGAGTTGGGCAAGTGGGCTGAAGGGGTGCATCGTCCCATTGGCAGCCTTCAGGATCTGCTTCGCCTCTTTCACCATCTCCTGCAAGTGGCTTTGCTGCTTGAGCAGTTGTTGTCCGAGGTCCAAAGTTTTGCCTGAATAGTTGCGGCGGCTAAGGGATTTCTCATTTCCCAAAGCCTGCTCGCTTTGTTTTAAAAGCGGTTCGACCTTGGCCAGCTTCTCGGTGACGAACGGTTCGGCCTTTCCGTAGGCTTCGTAAGCCCGTTGCAAAGAAGGACGCCGGCGTCGATTCAGCATCCAAGCGATAAAACCTAAGACCAACAGAAGTAGACCGCCTGCCGCGTAAAGCGCATTTCGAATGGCCCGGCGAGTCGCGGCTTCATCCTCCAGCCGCTTCTTCTCGGTAAAGATTTCTTGATCAGCGCGGTCAAGCGCCATTCGCGCCTGGTCAAGTTCCGAGACGAACGCGATATCGCCCAGCCGATGCAATTCCTTGGCGCGATCCAATCGTTTCTCCGCCTCGCGGCTTGATTCGGTAGCGATCCCGCGACCAAACGTCGTCACTTGGTCCCAGCGAGACTGCAATGGCTCGACGGCTTCGACAAAATTCCGATGCACCGCATAGCCGTCGAGAAATGTCTCCAACTCGTTTCGCTGCTGCTCGACCTTTTGGCTGACCTCCCGGGAGTTCATCTCGTTGATTGTCGAGCGGAATTCCTTGAGCTGGTTCCGCCACTTATCCAGCGGCGGCGCTGCGAGGCTCGAGTTGCCGGCTTCCGGATAAGTCTGCTTGAATAGGGCGGCTGACTTTTCGATTTCAGCCAATAGCTTTGTTTCACCATCGGCGATCCGAGCCAGCGTGTTGGCAAGCGTCCGCTGCCGCTCCAATTTCTCTTGCTCAGCTTGTTGCTTGCGGCGTTCGGCTTCTGCCTTCTCGGCGGCAATCTTGTCAGCCAGTTGTTCGTTGATTTCGTCAACCGTGTTCTTTACGGCATCGATGATTCGCCCGCCGCCGCGCATCGCCCGAATCGCCTCACGATCCAAATCGCCAACCCAGCGGGACTCGCCCAAAGCCCTGCGGTCCTGAGCGTCCGAACCGTAGTAGCTGAATTTCCTCTCCTGCAAAAAGAGCACG
>JBJTQD010000234.1:0-1271 GCA_046075445.1 Planctomycetota bacterium | reverse complement strand
AAATTCACGTCAGCGTCGAACCGCCCGTGCCCCCCGGTGTATTTTTTATTGCCCCCGCGTTTTCTTTGGGGGGCGAAGTGCGGTTCGACCTTTTGTTGTTTTTGGTTCGTTTACGTAGGGTTGCGCTCGAAAAGCCTCGTGGACCCTACGCTAAGCTAAAGCGCCCTGTCGGGGCGAAGAGCCGTGTACTGATGGTACGTTGGACCGTTGATTCTTTCTTTTCGCGTTTCGCTCGTTGATTTCCGTCAGACCGAGGCCGAGCGGCGGCGACACCCCAGAGGCTTTGCGATGGCTGAGGTGAATCGCAATCACCCTCAGCTTCAAATCCCCGAACCTACAAATCCCGCAACCGGTAAAGTTTGCCATCGACAGCCGAAATTGGGGGCATGACCGAGGTTCTCATCGACGGCGACTGCAGCGATTGTGTCGATATTTACTCCTGAAAGCCGCGATCATTTTTTGCGTCTTGCTTCACTCTTGAGTGCGAACGTCACATGGTCAAAGAGACTTTTGCTCGATCACTGTTGAGCCTCACGCTCGGCCTCATGGTTGCCTCAATCACGCTGGGGCAAACGACCTCCGGCGATGGGGGCTTATGGCCTGCGCCAGCGGGTGCGAAGGTGATCGACCCGCGCGATCGCTGCAATAACTGCACCCGGCCGCCAGAAACTCGCCCCGTTACTCGGTTCGCATTACCGGGACTTTGGGGGCGGCCCTACGTCGAGCCTCACATCGGGGACTGCCAATGCGGATCTTGTACCGGAGTGACGCGTCACCCTGGCAAAAGCGTCTACTGGCCGCGACCGCTCTCGGGACATTTGGAAAATGACACTCCGAGATTTAACTCGTTTTTGGAGAATTGCTTCGCGCCAGCTTTGACCGCGCCGTTCGATGGGCTCGGTGGATTCAAAGGTTTGCCTTATCAGCGCCGAGATACGGGCTACGCCGGATGCGGAAAAGATCCTTACGGTTGTCTCGGCGAGAGCAACCAGCCGGGGAATTGTAAGTAGGTGAGGTCAGGCTGGGCATGTGGTTGAGGCGATACGAACCCGTGCACCGCCACGTCCAGCGATTCGAGGCGTGCCACCCGGTAGAGGATGCTGTAATCGTCTTCCTTCTTCGACAGCCGGGTCTTCGCGCCAGCCCCCAGTTCGGCAACTCGAACAAGCGTTGCCAACTTGAACTGCACCACGTGTAGACCCTTTGGGGTATCGCCACCGCTCGGCCTCAGTCTGACGGAAATCGGCGCGAAACGCGAAAAGAAAGAATCA
>JBJTQD010000233.1:0-882 GCA_046075445.1 Planctomycetota bacterium | reverse complement strand
GATTTCTATCCCCCAAGCAGACGAGGCTGCCATTTAGGATCGCCCGAGTCAAAACCTCTTTTTCTGGGATGGGATCGATTGGGGAGTGTCGGTATCCCACTTTAGCCGCAGAGGAAAAACCCTTTTGGCCGCCATTCGAACACGGACGGAACCCGAAACGAAGCCCTACTGGTTCATTTAAAACCCTATTCAGATCGATCAAACAATCGAACAAAATCTCGCAGGCACCTTGTCTCAATCGAGCGGGAACACTCCGCTGAACAGAGAACGCTGGCTTGAACCAAAGACCAATTCAGGAGAAACGGCGATGCAGTATCCCCTACAAATGGCTTTCAAAATCTTTGCACTCGCTCCTCAGATCTACGTCCGCGACGCGGCTGGCGAAACGGTTTGCTACGTGCGTCAAAAACTCTTCCGACTCAAAGAGAACGTGGCCGTCTTCACTGACGAATCGCAAAAGCAACTGCTCTGCGAGATTCGCGCCGATCGCGTGATCGATTGGTCGGCCTCATACCACTTCTACGACTCCAGTAATCAATCGTTTGGAGCTGTGCGGCGCAAAGGGATGCGTTCGCTCTGGAAAGCCCATTACGAAGTGCTCGACGAATCGAACCAGCATTACGCAACCATCAGCGAACTGAATCCCTTGGCCAAAGTGATGGACTCGATGCTGGGCGAAATTCCGCTGCTGGGACTGCTGACGGGTTACTTCTTTCATCCGATCTACAGCCTCGTCGATACTTCGGGATGTGAACTGATGCGATTGACCAAGCGCCGAGCCTTTCTCGAAGGAAAATTTACGATCGACAAACTGGGGCAATACGACGAGGTCGATGAACTCCGCGCGCTGATGGCTTTCCTGATGATGTCGCTGCTGGAGCG
>JBJTQD010000232.1:0-3336 GCA_046075445.1 Planctomycetota bacterium | reverse complement strand
CCTCGGCGCGGTGCTGGTGGGCGTGATCAGCTTCCAGTCCCATTACCTCGCGCATCGCCTCAAGCAAGTTACACCCCTGCGAATTCATCTTCCAAGCTGGATGGCGAATGTCGCCTCGCTGGCTGCCTTTGCTCTCTGTGTTCTGGTCGCTGTCGATCTTTATTCAGCCTCCAAGATCGATGCGCTCTGGATGACGCAGCCCAGCGAACTGGATTACAAGTCAATGCCGCTGGCTTCGACTGATGCGGAAATCGAACGGTTCAAGGAACTGAAATCGCGGCGCAACTCGGTCTGGTACAACAAGCTCGGCGCGCTCTATTTGCATCGTGCCCGCTTGGCTTACTTCGACCTCCTCAGTTCTGCGACGCCGATCGACACGCTGACCGAAGACAAGCAAGAACAAGTGAGGCGGAATCTATGGGACCTGACCACGCTGGCTCGCATGGAAGAGCAAGCCTACATGTCGGAAGAGCAGGGGGGCTACGCAGCCGCTCGCAACTTCAAGAACCAACCTTTTTTTCAAGACCTCTCGCTGGCTCTAGAGTGTTTCGTCAACAGCACGCGGCTGAAACCGGCTCAACCCGAAACGCTTTCTCGAATGAGCCAACTGCAATACTTGTTTAACCGTAATAGCTCCAGCGAAAAGCTAAGCGGACTGGCACTGCGACTGGCTCCAAACAACATGGGACTGCAATACGCTGCCGGGCTTACCAAGCTGTTCGAACGAAAAGCAGAGGCCGCTTCGCCTCACTTCCAGCGAATTCTGGAACTGGCACCTGAAGACTACAACCGCGTCATCGTGCTCCTGAAAGGTTTCAGCGGCCGAATCACCAAGCCACTGGATAATCGACTGATCGCAGAAAAAGTGTTGCCCACCAGTCCCAGCTTAAAGTTTCAGTTTGCGACCACCCAACTCTCGGCGGAAGACCCGCTCCGCAGCGAACTGCTCGACCAAGCCGACGAGCTGCTTAAGGATGTCTTACCGTCGGACAGCAAGGGCTTGCTGCTCAAGGCTGACGTGCTTCTCGCCAAGGGCGATCGTCCGGGCGGGATCAAACAACTGGAAAAGACACTGGTCAGCGACCCGTACAACCACACCAATCGTTTGCGGCTGGCTGAACTGCTGCTCGAGGAAGGTGAATTGCTAGAGGCAAGGAAACATCTCGAACAGTTGCTGAATTCCGATTCCAAGTCCTCTACGTACAACAA
Source organism: Planctomycetota bacterium (assembly GCA_046075445.1). GTDB lineage: Bacteria > Planctomycetota > Planctomycetia > Pirellulales > Pirellulaceae > BJ22. The sequence continues at coordinate 2,127 of JBJTQD010000232.1, read as the reverse complement.
CCTGATGAAAAAAGTTAATGAGCAAATCGAACAAGAACGAGCTCGCTCTGAGTCCGGCCCGTCTAGTTAACGAGATTTTTGGAACCATTGGAGTTGGCCAGGCGTAGTAATCAACCTCGGATACACCCCTATGACATTCGCTTACCTCTCATTTCTGACTGCCGCAGTGCTGGTTCTGGCACTGTTGCCGCTGTTTGCCCACGCGGCGCGGCGCGTTGGCTTGGTCGACAAACCGGATAACACCCGCAAGCTGCACAAGTCGGCGATCCCACTGGTCGGCGGCTTGACCGTATTCGTTTCGGGGATCATCGCGATTGTCGTGGCATTGGTTTTTGGCAAGGTTGAACTGGGTGGCGATGACCCGCGCGAGTTGCTCGGCTTGCTTGCCGCCTCGACCGTGCTGGTGATCGTCGGTGTTCTTGACGACCGGTTCAATTTGCGCGGACGGCAGAAGCTCTTCGGCCAAATCATCGCGGTGACGCTGCTGATTTTGACCGGTTATCAATTCACTGAATTTGTTTTGATCTATCCGATCCGCTTTGGCATCTTCTCGGTCCTGGTCATTTACGCTTGGTGTTTGGTTGCAATCAATGCGATGAACCTGCTGGATGGTGCGGACGGGTTTGCTTCGACGATTGGAATCGTGTCCAGCCTCGCGATGGGAATTCTGGCGGTCTTCCAAGGGAAGTATGTCGATGCCACGATTTGCCTCGCGCTGGCCGGCGGATTGCTCGGTTTCCTGCGCTATAACTTCCCGCCTGCGAAGGCCTACTTGGGCGACACGGGCAGCATGCTGATCGGCTTGGTGCTGGCGGCAGTCGCGATTCGTAGTTCGTTCAAACAGGCGGCGCTCTATTCGGTTGCCGCTCCCGTGGCGATGTTGGCGATTCCGTTTATCGACACCACAGCCGCCATCATTCGCCGCCGTTTCACTGGACGCAGCATCTACCACGAAGACCGCGGGCACATGCATCACGTGATGTCGAAGCGGGGTCTGGGGCCGGTGACCAGCCTTGTCTGGGTCGCACTACTCTGCGCGACGACAGCCATTGGGGGTGTGCTGGCGATCGTGATGCGTCAATCCGAATATGCGATCATTTCGATCGCGCTCGTGCTGTTCGTGATGGTGGCTGCGCGGATTTTTGGACGAGCCGAATCGGAACTGCTTTATCGGAAACTTTCCTCGATTGCCAAATCGTTTCTCTCGATTTCCAATCGGAAGGAGCAGCGAGTTGTCGAGACCGCTGTACAGATTCAGGGCCAGCGAGCCTGGGAAGATTCCTGGTCGCGCTTAGTCGATTTTGCGAGCGAACATGAGCTGAATCAAATCACGCTCGACGTGAATGCTCCTTGGATGCACGAAGCCTACCACGCTGACTGGAAAAAATCGGGAGTCCGTACCAGCCCTTCCCAGCAGTGGCAAGTTGAACTGCCGCTGATCGTGTCTAATCGGATTCTGGGGCGGGTGAATGTGAAAGCTGACCGGACTAATCGGATCCCGCACCATGACGTCGTCCTGAATCTGATGAAACTGACCAGCGACATTGAGAATTCGATTTTGGATGCCGAGCAAGCAGTGGTTCACCCCGCGCCGGCAGTCATCCCTGAAAGCGAACCGGTCGAACCGGTAGCCGAGACAGCCAGCTAAGTGGGCCGCGACTTTCGCTCGCTTGATTGCGGCGAGCTTTATCGCATTTTTTCGTTTTAAAATCGCCGTTCCCACGCAACCGGGACTTCGCTATCGTAGCCATCCCTTGTGTTTTTAAGAGTCGGCTTGGCTGTCACTTTCTGACAAGATTCCAGCCGAAGCTTTGGCCTGATTTGGTCAGGAGCGACTTCGATTGAATTGCTACTCCATCCGGCTCCAGGCAAGGAACGGATTGAGACCGAGCAAACGACGTCGACTGATTCATTTGCGGGGTTGGAAAATTGAGCGAGCCGACTTGAGAAGGTCGTCCTGAATTTCCGATGTTGCTCAGAGTGGAACTGCGTGATGACGCTGGCTCGAAGGCCGGAGGGTCAGGTAGCAAGCGTTTCGCTGCGATATGTCACTGAGTGTCTGGCTTTTGCCATTTGAATTTTTTGTAGGTCAACGGATTGATTGTGCAAACGCCTCCCTCGTTTCCT
>JBJTQD010000231.1:0-1174 GCA_046075445.1 Planctomycetota bacterium | reverse complement strand
CACGTGCTGCACACGGCCAAGAAGCCGGAACCGGAAATCCCTTCGCTGATCGATGTCCCGGACTTTGCGCACCTGCTGCCTGAACCGATTCGGAAGTTCACCCAATCGATTCAAGACGCCGATCACCTCTCGTTCATTCAGGGCGGTGGCCATGGTGGGTCGCATCCACACATGGTGCATGAGTTTGTCAGTGCGCTGAAACAGAATCGCGATCCTTGGCCGAATGCGGTGACCAGTGCGAACTGGACCTGCGTCGGAATTTGTGCTCACGAGTCCGCGCTCAAGGGCGGGCAGATCGTTCACTTGCCGGGATTTACGTTGGAGTAAACCCGGGGAAGAGGGAACGACTAATCGGTACTAACTGAAGAAAATGAAAAGGCTGGATTGCCAAAAAGCGTCCAGTCTTTTTTCATGCGCGGCGAGTTCAACGCTCTACCACATTCCGCATTTCGCATTACCCATTCCCACTTCTCCCTTATGTTATGATAGGGAGCAAAGAAACAGAGAGTTTGAACTGGGAGAAAACCACGGTGATTTTGCTCAAGTCTGTGTTGCTGCGCGGGTTGTGTTTTGGCTTGCTGATTGCCGGGTTGCTAGGCCAAGGGATTGCGCTGGCTCAGTCCGACAATGCCGCGGTTCCGGCGAAGAAATTGAAGGTCTTGTTTCTTGGCGACCGGGGGCACCATGTGCCGCATGAACGGTTCGACGAACTCAACCCGTTGATGGCTGATCGCGGGATCGACCTGACCTACACGGAATCGCTCGGCGACTTGCGACTGGCGAATTTAAAGAATTACGACGCGCTCGTCGTGTACGCCAATATCGATGTAATTGACGCCGAAGCGGAGCGGGGATTGCTGGACTACGTCCGCAGCGGTGGGGGCTTTGTACCGCTGCACTGCGCGAGCTTTTGCTTCCGCAACTCGAAGGAAGTGGTCGCGATGATCGGCGGCCAGTTCCAGCGGCATGGGACGGGCGTCTTTCGAACTCAAATTGCCAAGCCGGATCATCCCGTGATGCGTGGCTTTGGTGGTTTCGAAAGCTGGGATGAGACTTACGTGCATCATCTGCACAACGAAGATGGCCGGGTGGTGCTGGATTACCGAGTTGATGCCGAGGGACGCGAGCCGTGGACATGGGTTCGCGAGGAAGGCAAGGGTCGCGTTTTCTACAC
>JBJTQD010000230.1:0-929 GCA_046075445.1 Planctomycetota bacterium | reverse complement strand
GCCGGCTGAATAAGTCGAAATCAGGTGCGCCGCTGACGGCGCTCGATACACCGCCTACGAACTGGTTGCGAAATTTCGGAATCTGGAGTTTGCTGCTGCTGTCGGGCGTGTTGCTCGGTGGTTGGGGATGGCAGGCTTATTCGCTGTGGCAGCAGCAACAAGAGAAAGAGTTAGCCAAGGGAGTGGCACCTCCGAAGGTCGAGCGGATTCAAGTGGCGGTTGTATCGGGAACGCGAAACGCTCGCTGGAACGGCGGTGGCAATAGTGCTGGAGCCTTTCCCGGTTATCTCGATCCGGTTTTCGCTGGCGAAGTTCTTTGGTTGCAGGATGGGTTGGCTGAGTTGACGTTTGAGTCGGGCGTGAAGGCGATCCTCGAGGGGCCGGCTCGGATTGAACTTCGCAGCGATAAACAAATTGAATTGCTCGGCGGGCATTTGACGCTCTTGGCCAGCGAATCGCCGAAGGGCTTTTCGGTTTTTAGTCGTGGTGTCACGCTTGTTCCCGAGTCAGCTGAGTTCGGTTTGGTGGCCAGCGCGGACTTGGAAGCCGAAATGCACGTTTTCTCCGGCAAGGTTGAAGCGGAGATGGGAGGCGAGTGGGGCGAGGTTGAGCGAACTCGTTCTTTTCCAGCGAGGTCAGTCGTTGCGTTTGATTGTGCAAAACACAAAGTCGAGCCGATTGAGTTAACCGGGACGCGGTTTGTTCAGAGTTTGATGCCGCCTACGGGACCGGCGAACGGAATTTTTGCGAAAGAAGATTTTGAGTATACGGCTGCGCCGCTGAGCGAGCAGAACGGCGGGTTTGGCTGGGCGGACGGCTGGCAGGTGTTATCAGCGGAGGGCAATGACCCGCTGGCAACCAATTTGGTCACGTCGGGAAGTTTGCGGTATGCCGGGGTGAGTGCGAGCGGAAACCATGCGGTTTTAAAT
>JBJTQD010000229.1:0-2534 GCA_046075445.1 Planctomycetota bacterium | reverse complement strand
AATGCTTGACAGGGGGGGCAGGGCGGGCTATAGTTCGTCCGTTGTTTCTGTCACCGGACAGCCCCTTATCTTGGGCTTTTCGGTCTGCAGCTCTCTCAGCTGGTGCGGAACGTCAATTCTTGGCTGTCGGGTTCTCCCCGTCGCCGGACGCTTTCGAGTGAATGCTGAACAGTCCCAATTCGCGACCTATCGGTCGATATGAAGCTGGGTAATTTGGCCACTCAGGCAGTGATGGAATCCAGCAAAGCAATCGCTGGAAAGTCGTGCCCGTTGAGGACTCTGTTTTTGTGGTGAATGGAAGCTTTGTTCGCGCCATCGGAGATGGCTCATCGATCTGAAAAGTGCGGAGTCTCGTCCGCGAAGCATCAATTGAACAGTCGCGCATCGTTCGAATAGATGCGCAGTAAGTGAATTGATGTCTTAAATTGATGCTGTAATGATGCTGTGCTTCATTGAGTCTGTGCTTCATTGAGGCTGAACTTTGCGAAATTTCTAAAGCGATTTTTGCTTTTGAAATCCCAAGGGGAAACGACGCCAGCTTCAGACAGTTCAGTTGTTCAGGTTGTTGGCCGCCTTTAAGGCTGCGATGGTCCACTAATCCCCGCAGCGGAAAGTCTTAGTGACACTGATTGTTGTCCTAATGACACCGTTCATTGTCCCAGTGACACAGGTTTCAAGCCGGCGACAATTTTCAGAAGCCGGTTTTTACGAAGTGACATTGTGTCGTCAGGTTGGTGATTCCAGATTCTGGATTGATTCAATCTGTTGCGGCTTTCCCGGCAATCATCGAGACCCGGGTAAAGACTTTGGCGTGGTGGACCAGTTGATGCATGGTCTCGTGGTTAGCCCTGCGTTTTGGCTAACTCTGAACCCAATCTTCAGCCTATAGCTTTCCCCAAGCGACCATTGTTTTGAGGCGGTTTGTCTGCGCTCTGACGGGTTTCGACCTGCAGAATTCATTCGAACTTTCCCACTCGGCGATGCGAGCGACTACGTCCGTACCAATGGGATTTATCGTCAGTAGTTTTGCGATACCCGAGTGCGGTGATTCCTGTTGAAAGTCCTTCGATAACTGACACGGACTTGTTCATAAAGGTTTTTAAAGGCTAACGGTTCTCAGCCTCACGTTTCAAAAACGAACTTGTGGCTGAACTCGTCCCACTCTGTAGCACCAACCCAGCCTTCTGGGCGCGTTGGCAGAGGGGACTTCATCCGACTCCCGAGCGTTGTCGGATGTCTCCAATTTCAACCCTGTATTACACGCATTAATTTCAATTTTCCCTGATTGGGTGTGGCATGGCAAAAAGGCGGTTTCGACCTCGCGGCTCTTCCGGCTCTAGTGGTTCTGGTGGCGGCGGCGGTGGATACAGTAGTGGCGGCGGTGGCGGTGGCGGCGGCGGACACGGCGGTGGCGGTGGCGGTGGTCACAGTGGTGGCGGCGGTGGTGGCGGTGGTTACGGTGGCGGCTCAAGCGGCGGATCGCGCCGACCGAGCAGCTCTCGTGGCGGTCGCCCCAGTTCCCGACGCCGCAGTTCCGAGGGCGGGTATCGACAAGACCGCGACGGCCGTAGCGACCGAAGTGATCGCGGTGACCGCGGTGATCGAGGCGAGCGTTCCGACCGCCATGGATATCGCCCGAGCGGCCGCCGCAGCTACGGCGATCGCGACCGCAACCGAGGGGCCTATGAAGAGCGCGCTGGCAGCGAGCGAACTGCCGACAACCTAGACCGCGATGTGGATCGCTCAGTCGATGGTGACGTCGATTTCGTCGAAGCTCCACCGGAACCCGAATTGTTTGAATTCGTTGGTCTGCTCGAAATGCACCCAAACGGCTACGGCTTCCTCCGCAGCCCCGAGAACAATTACTCGCGTGAACGCTCCGACCCGTTTGTTCCCGGAACAATGATCGACAAGTTCGGTCTTCGCGCGGGCGTGATGATTCGCGGCATGATTCAACCAGGCCGACATAAGCAAGGCCCACGCGTCCGCGAAATCGTCGATGTCGACGGGATGCATCCCGAAGACTACATGAGCGTCAAAAGTTTTGACCAATTGACCCCGGTTAATCCGACCGAGTGGTTCCAACTTGAAACCGGCCAGATGCCCCTGACGACTCGCGTCATGGACCTGCTGACTCCGCTCGGCAAAGGCCAACGCGCTCTGATCGTCGCTCCGCCACGCAGCGGAAAGACCGTGATGCTGCAACACATCAGCCACGGCATTTCGACAAATTACCCCGATTGCAAATTGATCGTTCTGCTGGTCGATGAGCGACCGGAAGAAGTCACCGATATGCGGCGAAACGTCAACGGCGAAGTCGTCGCCAGCAGTCTCGATGAAGACATCGAGAGCCACGTGCGGATCTCGCAACTCATCATCGAACGCTGCAAGCGACTCGCTGAAATGGGTCGCGATGTCTTCCTCCTGATGGACTCGATCACTCGTTTGGCTCGGGCTTTCAACAAATGGGTTGGCAACACGGGACGAACCATGTCCGGTGGTGTCGATATCAAGGCGATGGACATCCCGAAGAA
>JBJTQD010000228.1:0-3897 GCA_046075445.1 Planctomycetota bacterium | reverse complement strand
GCGGCGGTTGTCGAAGTCGACAACGCCGTCTTCGCGTCGGTACAGAGCGGTAACCGGGCAGATTTCGACGCAGGGAGCGTCATCGCAGTGATTGCAACGCATCACCGAAAAGAGCCGCCGCGAGTTGGGGAACTCGCCCTTTTCGATGTACTTTACCCAAGTTCGATTGACGCCGACCGGGACATTGTGTTCCGACTTGCACGCGACTGTGCAGGCGTGGCAGCCGATGCAGCGGCGATTGTCGATGATGAATCCAAGATTGGCCAACTTGATGACGCCCGCAATAGAGGTACGAAGAGGAACCGTTCTCGGTCGAGGAACCGCGCGTCCTCATGCCTCTTTATTTGAAAGGATTCAGCCCGTCGGCTCAAGCACACGCAGACGGCGTACCGGCACCTACTACTTTAGTATAAGCAAACCATTCAGGGCTTTCGCAAAACAAGTGTCCAGCCTTGGGCTTGGATTCGGCATATTCGGACCAGCCCAGCGCGATATCCGCCGGGATCGAACAGCGGTTCGGTTGCAACCAATTCCAGGCCGGAGGAGCGAACTTCGCCGAGCAACTCCCTCCAGCGGAAACTGTGAATCGGCAGTTGCCGAATGTTGCGTTGATCGGCAAAGCGATCGCCGAATTCAAGCTTGGAATCAAACAGGCTGCGCAGCCGGTTGCCCGCCAGCCAGCGCAGGCCGCCGGGAAAATTGAGCTGCCACCAAAGGTTGTGGGCGTGGAGCACAAGGCGGCCTTCTGGTTTGAGAATCCTGACGACATGGTTGAGGAATTGTGCGCGATTCTGTCTGCCGCGAAGCATTCCGAAGGTGCTGTAAAGGCAAAGTCCCAAGTCGACGGACTGACTTGCGAGGCAGTCCAGCTCCAGCAGGTTGGCTTGGACCGCTAAGAGTTGCTTCCGTTCAGCGTCTGCTCTGGCGGAGAGTTTGGATTGAAGCTGCTCAAGCATCGGGATGCTCAAGTCGAGCGCCAGAACTTGGCAGCCGAGCGGCAGGAGAGGTAACAGAGAGCGGCCGGTGCCGCAGCCAAAGTCGGCGACGACCGTTTCGTTTGTGCAGTGGGCTTCACTGAGTAACCGGGCGACGAGCGCTTGGTCTTGAGCCGTCAGCGGGTCGTTGGCCAAGCCCGCGTCATACCCTTCGGCGATGGCTGGTTCGCGAATGTAATCCCAAGTTCCCTTATCGAGACCGGAGGGCGGAATCTGCGATTTAGTTCGCTTCGACATGCAACGCTATCTGGGAATTCGAAAGGGCTCGTTCAATTGTCCATTTGACCCCCAATACGATAACGGCGGGCACTGCCCCAAGCGAGTCAAATTTGTTATCGTTGCTGAAGTTGACCGCTGAGAAACGGGGCAGCCGTTGGGGCTGCGAAATCCTCTCGTATTAGAAAGGTAATGACTGTGGCAATTCGTGTTGCAATCAATGGCTTTGGCCGCATCGGCCGTTTGACGTTCCGCAATTTGATGGCGCGGAGCAATGAGTTTGATGTTGTTGCCGTCAACGATCTGACCGACAACCAAATGCTGGCGACGCTCTTGAAGTACGACAGCGTCCACGGCCGGTTCGCCGGCGAAGTTGGCTGGGACGACGAGAACCTGATCGTCAACGGCGAAAAGATTCGCTGCTTCGCTGAACGCGATCCGGCCAAGTTGCCTTGGAAAGATATGAATGTGGATGTAGTGGTGGAAAGCACCGGCGTGTTCGTCGGCAAAGCCGCCAATGGCAAGCCCGGTTTTGACTCTCACATCCAAGCAGGTGCTCGCAAGGTCGTCCTCAGCGCTCCGGCGAAAGACGGCGTCGACTTGACCGTGGTGCTCGGCGTGAATCACGACCAACTGACCAAAGAGATGACTTGCATCTCCAACGCCAGTTGCACGACCAACTGCTTGGCTCCCGTGGCCAAGGTGCTGCATGACAACTTCGGGATCGACAATGGCCTGATGACGACCGTGCATGCCTACACTAACGACCAGCAAATCCTCGACCTGCCTCACAAGGACCCGTATCGGGCTCGAGCCGCTGCGCTGAACATCATTCCGACTTCGACGGGAGCCGCAAAGGCCGTGGCTTTGGTCATTCCGGCACTAAAGGGGAAGCTGACCGGCATTGCCGTTCGCGTTCCGGTTCCGACTGGCAGCATGGTTGACCTGACGGTGAACCTGCAGAAAGAAGTGACCGCGGCTGACATCAATGCGGCGATCAAGGCGGCGGCTGAGGGACCGATGAAGGGCATCCTTCGTTACACCGAAGACCCAATTGTCTCGACCGACATTATCGACGACCCGCACAGCAGCATCTTTGCCGCGGACTTTACCCAAGTGCTGAACGAAAAGGGTAAGCTCGCCAAGGTGATCTCTTGGTACGACAATGAATGGGGTTACAGTTGCCGAACCGCTGACCTGATTGCCCGCGTCGGCAAAATGTAAGTAGTCGCCTTTGCAGCGTAAGAACTGTGAATAAAAAACGGGCTGGAGCGAGTTGCCGCTTCAGCCCGTTTTTGTTTCGATGCACGTAGCCGAAATAATTTACTGATCTTTGCGGGGCGGTTGTTCTCCTTCGCGGCCGCGGCGGAACTCGAGCGGCTTGGGAGCGGGCATTTCAAACTTGTCTCCGGTCAATTCTTTCAGCTTCTCTTGTTGATCCTTGGTCAACTCCTTAAGCAAGGTTTCCTGAGTCTCTTCGCGGAGAGCTTTGATTTTTTTCTGTAGCTCAGCCGAAAGTTCTTTGGCCTTTTCTTTTAGCTGTTCCAGTTGTTCTTCGCTCATGCCGAGCTCTTCAGCCAGCTTCTTGTCGTTGAGCGCGTTTAGGCCGAGTGCCTTCATTTTGTTTTGAAGCTGAATTTGTTTCAGCCGATTGACTTGGTGGGGCAGGAGCAGTTCCTCGATGTCGCGAGCTTGCTGCTCTTTCATCGCTCGAATTTCCTCGCCCAGGCTTTGGGCCTTCTCGGGGGCGAAGCCACCTTTGTTCATCGACTCCATCTTTTCCCGGATGCGATCGTTGTAGTCCTTCTGCAATCGCTTGTACTGCTCGCGCTGCTCGCCGACAAAATCGAGCTCTTCTTGGATGCTTTGTTGGCTGAGTAACCCGAACTGGTCCATCATTCCGGGGAGCATCATCCCTTCACCGCCGATCATCATGGGAGCTGAGAAAACCTCTCCCATCCCCTCGTCTGAAGAAAAGCTCATGATGGCCATTTCGCCACCCTCGCCGGGAGAGGCCGAGATGGCGATGCCCATACTTTGGGTCGCTTGAGCTGGCGGGGCTGGCGGTTGCTCTTGTGCGATTGCGGGAAGAGAGAGCAAGGCCAGTCCAAGGGTCAGCAGCGTCATCCGTTTCATCAGTCAGTACTCCAGTGGTTGAGGTAAGTGGTTATTTTGGCTGAGAATTGAAATCGAGGCAACGGAAATCGGGGGGGCCGATTTCTTGGTCGGGGGAAGTTTCGTTAAGCTGCCACGTCCTAAAGATAATCGGCGTGAACAGGCCATGTTGGTTTGAATGCGGGATAGTCGCTTGGCGACCTGATTTGCCCTAAAAAATTTTTTCACCGAAGGCTACCGCACTGTGGGCGAGGTCGCGAGACAAGCGCCCAGCGCTGTGCGAGAGAAAAACCAAAGATGCGATCCGCACCGTGGCGAGGTCGGGAGACCATCGCCCAGCGCAGGTTGTTGTAGCTGCCGAACCGCTCGCTGGCGCGAGGATAGGGCGGGCGTTTGGGGCCGGCCGCACTTCCGCTGCACCTCGCCGTTAGCTACGGGCTAAACGCAATACCGTTCAACGAAGCTAATTTTTTGGTTCCGGTTTTCTACAGGTTGTGCAAGCAATCACTGTTCCGAGCAGCCATTTTGCAAGCAAAAAGCCAATGGTTCCTTCATTGAACGGTATTGCGGC
>JBJTQD010000227.1:0-8320 GCA_046075445.1 Planctomycetota bacterium | reverse complement strand
CCGCCGCCTGCGGCGGCGTCAAAAAGAGGGGATAACGTGGATCGGTACATAGGGTTGCTCTCGCAGAGCCGAGCTTACCCTACGCTTAGGTAAAGCGCCCTGTCGGGGCGAAGAGCCGTGTACCGATGGTGCGCTGGACTTCTTCATCCCTCAATTCCGCCAAGCTTCCTCAGCCGGCTCATCACGCTGTACTCTCTTTACTCGCGGGGGCTCGCCAGAGGATGGCTAGTCCAATCGCGGCGATGATCGCGGCGACTCCGGACCACCAGAGCGGTAAGGCTTCGTTCTCACCGGGGAACCCCGGAATCTTTGATAACTGCGGTTGGTAGTAAGCCAGGAATCCAACGATTGCGTTGTGGAGCATGTGCAGGATCGCGCTTGGCCAGATCGAGTTGGCCTTATAAGCGATCCAGCCCAAGATGATCCCCATCAACGCAGTCGGTAGCAAACGGTCAAAGGCCGCCACGCTTCCCGAGAGCGTGTGGAATGCACCGAATGCAAGCGATGAGAAAAGGATCGCTTGCCAAGGTCGACGATTGGTCAACAAAGAGCGCTGTAATAAACCACGGAAGAAAAACTCCTCGCAGAACGCGGGGGTCAACGAGAAGGCGATCAAAATCAGCCAAGCCGGCGCCTGCCGAAAGAGTTCGGCCTGCTCACGGCTGAACGCAACAATCCGCTCGCGCCATGAGTCGCTCGCCTCCGTCCCCGAAATCAGGCCGATCAGATCGTGCCAGCCGCTGATCGCCGTCATCACGATCGGCCAGAGACTCAGCCCGAGCAAAATCGCGGCTGCGAAATAAATCGGTGCAGGGCGTTGCAAGCCAAAGCCAGGAATCGTTTGAACCCATTGATAACGTGCGACAATCAGGGGAATCAAACAGAACGCGACAAAAGTAAACGCGGCCGTGAAAGCCAGTCGCCAAGTGATCCCAAGTTCCAGCCGACCGAGCAGGCCGATCAAGACAAAGTTGACCGGGAAGAGGAGCAGCAAGCAAAACAGCGCAAGGTTCGGAGTCGCTCGGCTCGATGGCGTCAGCGGCGGAGCGAGCAGTTCTTTCCAGCTCGATCCACTGCCATACAAAATATTGTCGGTGCCGAAAATCGAGGCCGCGAGGCTCAGAGCGAGCAGCCCGTAAACGACCGTAGAAAAAATTGCGACGGCGGCCGGGACCAGTTGCACGTCGTTCTGCAAGACATCCCGCGCGAGGATCAGAATATTAAGCAGCGGACAAACGGCCATCGGTCCGGTGAGCTTCAGCCCCGGCGAGAGCGCCATCAGCCCGGGACCGAGCGACAGCAGGATGATCGGGATCAGGTAGGCTTGAGCCTCCTTAAAGCTGCGAGCAAAACTCGTCACGACCAACAAGACCGACGAAAAGAAAGCGGCGAACAGGACGAGCAAGGCAAAGACCTTAAGCATCATTCCGAGGGTCAGCCCACCGTCACCGATCAGCATCGTATCGAGGCGAAATGTCCAGATCGTGGTCAGCATCCCGATGACATTGAGCGAGGCCGTGAGCACGGCGACTGTCAACACGGCGATGAGTTTGGCAACGAGAATTCGCATCCGGGGAATTGGCGCGGCGACGAGTGTTTCGAGTGTTCCCCGTTCGCGCTCACCCGCCGTTAAGTCGATCGCCGGGTAGACCGCACCCGTGATTGTCATCAGCACGAGAACCAAAGGAATGATGGCGGCGAACTGATTCGACATCGCCCGAGATGAGCTGCCCGAAGTCAATCGCTGCTGGTTAGTCGAGATCGCCAGTCGCGGGTCACCACCGAGTCGCTGGACGGTCGTTTGCAGCACAACGCGATTGACCTTGTCGAGTTGTCCCTGAAGCCAGCGACCGGCTCGGCGACTGTTCGCCGATTCGTCATTAATGTGGATCACGACATCGCTGGTTTGGCGCTGTCGGCGCGTGCTGTTGGTGACCTCCAGAACCAAGTCGGCTTGACCGGCGAGCAGCAGTTCTTTGGGCGTCGCGTCGGGGCGCTCGACAAAAGCCCATTTGTGTTCCAGCAATGGGGCTTCCTCGGGTTCCGTCGGAGGTTTTAGCTCGTTTGCCGCTGCGGCCGCCGCTTCGGCTGTGGATTGGTCGTTTGAACTCGGAGGAGCTTCTTTCTCTGAGGAAATGGCAACCTTGGGGCGAGATGCGCCGCTGGATTTGGATTCGTCACTCGCATTTTGTGCATCGAAGTTAACGATTTGGGCCCATTGGCCAAGAGTCGCTTTGAACTCTTCAGGGTTCAGCGGCGATTTGACGGCGATTGCGTAAACAATCTTCCCTTCGCCGGGTGGGTTGAGATTGTTCAAGAGAAAGGTGCGGAAGGCAATGCTCAGGAGGGGATAGACCAACAGAGGCATCGCAATCAGGGTCACGATCGTACGGCGATCGCGGAGCGTTTCTTTGAGTTCTTTGGTCGCCAGTCGCCACGTTTGGCTCAGCCAACCACGGCGGGAGGTGGAATGATTCCTCGAGCCGTGTTGGCGGTCTGGAAAGCTCGGAGTGTCGTTAGACTCAGGTGTTTCGTTCGGCATGCCGCAGTTGCTCTCAAGTGGTCGCGGTGGGAGATAGCGGTTCGGACTCCGGGGCCCGAATAAGCTCAACGAACATTTCGACCAAGTCAGCTTTGCCGGTCTCAGCTCGCAATTGGTCCAGTGTCCCCTCGAGAATCAGACGACTGCGGAACAGCAGACCGAAGCGATCGCAGACCCGTTGGGCTTGTTCAAGCTGATGCGTGCAGAGGATGACTGCCTTGCCTTGGCGTTTAAGAAGATCGATGTAGTCAAACACGATTTGGCTGCCGACGACGTCCAGGCCAAGAGTGGGCTCGTCCATAATCATCAGCGGCGGGTCATGGACCAGCGCGCGGGCCAAGTTGATTCGTTGACGCTGGCCGGTGCTCAATGTTGCGCAGCGTTGGTCGAGGAGTTGGCTGACGTCGAGCAATTGAGCTAGATCGGTGATACGCGTTTCGGTCTGAGCGGGGCTCAGTCCGTAAACGTCGGCGAAGAAGTTCAAAATCTCGCGGGCGGTTAGCCACTGATAAACGCCGGCCGAGGAAGAGACGAATCCAACGCGGCGTTTGATTTCATCGGGATCACGATCGGAACGGAAACCATCGATCTCGGCATAGCCAGAGTCGGGTTTAATCAGACCGAGGATCATCCGCATGGTGGTCGTTTTGCCAGCGCCGTTGGGGCCAAGCAGGCCGTAGACTTCGCCGGGATTGACCGTGAATGAGACTTGGTCGACGGCTTGAATGCGGCGGCCGTCGGATTGGAATTGTTTGCAGAGCGCGTGAGCACTAATCATCGGGAATGCCGCGGAGGATGAGAGGGTTCTGCCCGGAGCGGCTTATTATGACAGTCGCGAGGACTGCTGGGCAGTTGGGGCGGCAGGCGAGTTGTGCCAGTTTGCTTTTTCGTTTGGCTTGGCCAGCCGCTTCGGCAAGTCGTAGAAAGTGGAAGATTCCACCGATTAGAAGGCGAATCCAGTACGGATCATGAACGAATCTGAGTTCTCCAACTTATTCGTAGGGTCGCTGCGGTAGAGTATCGCACGATCCCAAACGTATCCGCCCTCAAGAAAGCCGGTTCCGCCGCGAGCGTTTTTCCACTCCAGCCCGAAGACAACTCGCTTGTCGTTGATGTCGACCTGGTCGCCAAAACCGCCGATGCGTTCAATGGTCCAAGATCCGGCTCCGTATTCCTGCCCGACGTAACCCCAGACTTCGGTCGTTCCACGAGGCGGAAAGCGATGAGCGAGCCGTGGTCGAGGGAAGTAGAGGTCGATTTTCAGGTCGTTGTTGGGCTGAAGGAAAAAACCGACCGCCGGTAGCATCTTCAGGTCGATGCGGTCGTAATACTCGACGCCCAGCTTCAAAACGTTCGTGGGACCGAGCCGAAACCAACCGAGTCCCACACCGGTGTAACGCCAACTGTTGGAACCGACCTCATTTCCGTCCGTGTAGATACCGGCAGTGAAGTCGACTTCAAACCCGGCGTTGCGCCGAACGTCGGAAATGAAATCGAACGTGACGTATGCACTGTATGCCTTGGCCGGAAGGTCGAAACCGGTGACAGCCGTGTCTGGGCCATCCCAAATGTGGAGATCGAAGCCGGGTGAGATTCTCAGCGGCATGACGGCGCCGAGGAAACTTGGCCAGACCGAAGTCGTCACGAGTTGAGAGTCGAGAATTTGGAGATCAGCTGGATCCTTTCCGCCCATGATCCAATTTTGTCGGAATCGCGTGTGTTGAATGCAGCCCGGCATGCTTTCTAGTCGCCAGCGAGTCCAAGCCAACTCCGGCCAACCGCGGTCGGTGTTAGGCCACCAGACAACCGGCCCGTAGGCTTGAACAGCCATCGCGTTGGGGTCGAGCGGATTCGTCGGATAGAGCGTCGAGGGAACGGCTGGGTTGTAAACGGAAGGGCCGTAAGGGCTAACCGCACCCGGAACGACCGTAGCGGGTGGGGCCTGGGGAGCAACGCCGAACGGGTACGGTGTCGAACTGTAAGCGAATGGATCCGACGGAGGAGGAGCGATTCCAGGGACGCCACCTTGCGGTGAGCCGTAAACCGGGGGCGGTGCCGTGTAGACCGCGGGCGGCGCGGTCGTCATTGGTGGAAGCGTTGTCGTCGGCGCTCCGTAAGTTGCCGGCGGCGTGAATGTCCCAGGGTAAAGCACTTGCGGTTGGGCTGGTGCATAGGTCGGCGGAGGCGCGTAGGTTGGCGCTGGAGCGTACGTGGGAGCAGGCGCGTAAGTTGGCGGCGCTGTATATGGGGACGGCGCGTAAGTGGGTGGTGGCACGCCTTGTTGATAGGTTGTCGGACGGAAGTAAGGGTCGTAAACCGGAGTCGATGACTGCGGATTCGTCGCCTGTAGCGGCAGCGCGAACAATTGGCCAGCGCCCAGCAGGCAGAAGTATCCTGCTGCGGCAAGTCCGGTCGAGATGATTCGCGATGGCCTCAACTTTCGCCTCATAAATTACGCTGCGGAGCGGTCCCCTTTGGAACGTCGAGGCGTAATTATCAGGCGGGGATATCTGGGTCAAGGCGAGAATGCCGCTAGCGGTGCCGCGATTTACGGCAGGGTCACGACAAGAGCCGCAATTTGACCGGTCGGAGAGAAAGAGAGCTTCAGTAAACTGTTGTGGGGATATTTTCGCGGCGAGTTGCTGAGGCTCAGCGTGACTCCTTCGTCGGGAGCGGTGAAATTAATCGCGCCCGGGAGAACGCCCCGCTGCATCGCCAAGATTCCCGCGATTAACTCGATCGTCCCACTTCCCGGTCCGAGGTTGCCGAAGTTGTGTTTGAATGCGACCATCGGAACTTCGGAGGCGAATTTGGCAATCGCGGTTGCTTCGAGCCGGTCCGAGAGCGGCTGGCTCGTTCCATGAGCGTTGAATTGTCCCAACTCCTCCACGGGCAAACGTGCTGCGGCGAGCGCTTGCTCGCAGACCTCGGCTACCCTCTGCGGAAATCGGGGAGAGTCGAGCGAGCAAAATCCTTGAGCCCACCCGGCCAGTCGAGCTTGGGCCTTTCCACCGCGACGCAGCATTGAACTGCTGGTCTCGAGGACGATCGCTCCGGCTCCTTCACCGGGGACTTCGCCATCTCGATTGCGATCGAAGGGGCGCGAAGCAGCAGCCGGAGTGTCGACTCGGCGGCTGTATTGCTCTTTGCCGCGGTAAATCATGCTGAAGAGTTGCAGGTTCGAGCCGGTGCCTCCCGCGACCGCTGTGTCCGCCCAGCCGCGGCGGAGTAACTCGGCCGCTTCGATGATCGAGAGCAGTGACGAAGCGTCGCCTTGGCAGATGGAATTACTCGGCCCACGGGCATCGATCGCAATCGAAATATGTGAGGCGACCATGTTCGGCAGATACTTGAGCATCCAAAGCGGCTCGATCTCGCCAAGCCCGGCAGTGCCCCAGAGTTCGTGTTGGTACTTCCCGTTAACGAGGCACTTGAAGAATGCGTTGCCTATTTCACGCGGGTCTGAAATGAAGACCTCGGTGCCGAAGACGGTGGCGATCCGATCGGGATTGAGCTGATCGGGAATCAGTCCCGCTTGCTCGACGGCAAGGTTGGCAGCAGCACAGCCCGTTTGGATCGGTGGGCACATTACCTTGAGTGCCTTCCGCGGCTTAACCAGTTGCTTGGGATCAAAGCCTTGAACCGGTGCGCCGATTTGGAACGGCCAATCGTTGCCGGCGAACTCCGGGCGCTCGACGACTCCACTTTGACCAGCGGCGAGGGCTTGCCAAAAGTTCTCCAAGCCAACGCCTAGCGGCGAGACAACACCCAGGCCTGTGATCAAAATGTCGGAGGGCGTGGGCATAACGAGCGAAAGTGGCGGCGGTGAGAGAGAGCGGATAAGCCGGGAAATGAAAAAATGCCGGCCGATTCAAGCAACCGCTCGGGAGCGTCTCATTATGCCGGCTCGAGGTCGTAAATTCGATAGGTCTTGGTCAGTTTCGCCCCGCCCCGCTCGAGCGTTCCTCGCGAGAGCGCGTTCGATTCGAGCACCCAACTGAACTCACCTTCCTCAATTCCCCAAGCCAAAGCAGACTCCAGCAAACTCTTCATCAGGACGAGCGGGAGCCCAAAGCGCTGGTATTCCGGGAGGACGTTGGTGCTGACCAAGCGAATTCGCTTCAAGTTCTTCCGCCCAAAAAGGATTTTCATGAAGCCGAACGGGAACAGTCGCCCGTCGATTTGTTTGATGACTGGATTGAAGTCGAGCAGACCGAAAACGGCGCCGACTGGTTTCCCCTCGTGCTCGGCAATCCGGACCAATTCGGGAACGATCAGCATCTTCAGTCCGCTGGCGATGTGGCGAACTTCTGAGTCGCTAAGCGGAACAAAGCCCCAAGTGCCGGGCAGCGCTCGGTTGTAAATGTTGAGAAAAGTGTCGATGTCTTTGGAAAAAGTTTTCTTCGTCGAGGGACGGACCGTGATATTGAATCGTTCTTGAACCTGTTGGGTAATCCTGAGCACTTTTGGGTCAATCGTTTCAAGCATGTTCACATGACCCCAGAAGGCGTACAGGTCTTGCGACTTGCGGAAACCATAGTCCTCGAACAGTCGGGCGTAGTAGTCCTTGTTGTAAGTCATCAAGAAAGTCGGCGGGCTGTCGAACCCATCGACCAGCAACGCGCACTCGTAGTTCAGTGCCGGGTTGAGCGGTCCGCGAAGGGCCGTCATTCCTTTGGCACGCAACCATTGCCGCGCGGCGTCGAAGAGGGCTGTGGAGACGCGGGTATCGTCAATTGACTCGAAGAAGCCGACCATCCCGCGCTTTTCCTGGTGCGTTTGGTTGTGCGCCCCGTCGATGATCGCAGCGATTCGCCCGACCACCTTTTGTCCATCGCGGGCCAGGAAAGTCTGGATGGCACCGTTGTCGTAAAAAGGATGGTGCTTGTAACCGAGCAATTCCTTGATGCTCATCCGCAGTGGCGGGACCCAGTTCGGATCGCCGCGATACAGGTCCCACGCAAATTTGATAAACTCACGCTGCTCACCGCGCGACGAGACTGGCTGGACGGATAGCGGCATGACTAGGAAAACCTTGGATTGATTTTTCGAAGAGCGTCAGGTCAAGTGCGAGGCCGTAAGAAACCCAGACGTCGGTCTTGTTGCGTGACTGATTACAGGCAAATTGTAAAGGTTTGACGAGAGAGCGGAAATGCGAGTATTGCTGACCGGCGCGACGGGTTTCCTCGGCAACAACCTGCTACGTCAATTGCTGCAGTCGGGACACGAAGTCCAGATCACGCTGCGCCCTGGCGCCGGCGGCCGGGCTC
Source organism: Planctomycetota bacterium (assembly GCA_046075445.1). Classification (GTDB taxonomy): domain Bacteria; phylum Planctomycetota; class Planctomycetia; order Pirellulales; family Pirellulaceae; genus BJ22. Next base: position 508 of record JBJTQD010000227.1, on the reverse strand, counting down.
TCGATGGGCTCGAATATGACCCCATTTACGGGGACCTCTCCGATGTGGATCGGCTGGTGAGCGAAGTCAGCGACTTCGACGTTCTGATCCACTCGGCGGCCTTGATTCAAATCGGTTGGTCGCGGCTGGATGAGTCGCGAAGGGTGAATGTTCAGGCGACTGAAAAACTGGCTCAGTTCTGCCGTCGGACTGGCCGGCGGATGATCCATGTGAGCACGGTCGATACGCTGGCCCATGCGCCCGACGGCCAACCGCGATCGGAGTCGGATCGCGATCCGAACAAGCCCTCGATTTCCTATGTGGTCAGCAAGCGTGAGGCTGAGCAGAAGATGGAGCAGCAAATCGCGCAGGGACTGGACGGGATCATCATCCATCCCGGTTTCATGCTCGGACCTTGGGATTGGAAGCCCTCGTCCGGCGAGATGATGTTGGCGATTGCGAATGCTCCGGCGCCGCTTGCCCCCGCCGGTGGTTGTAGCGCGTTCGACGTGCGCGACGTGGCTCAAGG
>JBJTQD010000226.1:0-5042 GCA_046075445.1 Planctomycetota bacterium | reverse complement strand
ACGAAGTCCGCGGCTTGTTGATTTCGACGATGGAGAGCCTTTCAAGTTCGCCCGTCACTTCGGAGCAGGTAGAGCGGGCCAAACTCCGCAACAAGAACAACGTGGAGAACTTGATGTCGAGCGCTTCGAGCGTCTCTCAGGCGCTCAGTAGTGCCTCGGCCTTGGGCGATTGGCGCTTGCTCTTTTGGCAACGCGATCGGATTCAGGAAGTCACCGCTGACGACGTCAATCGCGTCGCAAAGACTTACTTCCAATCCTACAACCGTACGCTTGGGGTCTTCCTCCCTTCGGTGACTCCCCAGCGGATGCAAATTCCGAGCGTCCCATCGATCGTTGATGTCGTGAAGGATTACAAGGGTGGCGAAGCGATGTCGGCTGGAGAGGCCTTTGATCCGTCTCCTGAAAACATCGACGCCCGCTCGGTGATCATGAATGTCGATGGCGTCGAGGTCGCGGTTCTGCCAAAGAAGAATCGTGGTGAGACCGTCTCGCTGGCGTTGACCTTGCGATACGGCAACGAGGAATCGTTGAACGACGCTGGCCCAGCGGCAAGCATGATCCCTGCCATGCTGATGGCCGGAACCAAGCGATTCGATCGCCAAGCTCTCCAGTCTGAGATGGAGAAGCTCGGTGTTCGGATTTCGTCGGGAGCCGGCGGAGGCGGACGCCGCGGTGGTCGTGGCGGCGGTGGAGGCGGTGGCGGATCCCCTGGATCGGTCACTTTCTCGATCGAAGCCAAACGCAGTTCGCTGGTCGGTGCGATCAACCTGCTCGGTGAAATTCTTCGCGAGCCTGCTTTCCCCGAAGATGAGTTCGAGCAAATGAAAATGCGCACGATTGCCGGTCTGAAGTCGATGGGCAATGAACCGCAGATGCTCGCCGCTAATGAAATGGCGCGGGCTCTTTCGAGTTACCCCAAGGGCGACGTGCGTTATGCACGGACGATGGAGGAAACGATGGAGGAACTCGAGTCGCTCAAGTTGGATGACATTAAAAAGGTCTACCAAGAACAACTCTCTTCTGCCGTCGGTCAGATCGCGATTGTCGGTGACTTCGAGACCAAGGATGCTCTGCCAGCCATCTCGGGAATCCTCAAAGACTGGAAGTCGAACGTGAAGTTCAGCCCAGTGGAGCGGGAAGCCAAGACTGACTTTACGGGGAGCAAGAACGACATCGTTACGCCAGACAAGGCTAACGCTGTGTTCATGGCTGGATTGGCTTTCCCGTTGACGGATGAAAGCGCCGATACGCCAGCCTTGCAACTGGGTAATTTCATTCTCGGCGGCGGCACGCTTTCGTCTCGGCTCGGAGATCGAATTCGCCAAAAGGAAGGTTTGTCCTACGGCGTGACTTCGAGCGTAGCCATTCCTTCGCGCGGCAATGATGCCCGGTTCTCGATCAATGCGATTACCAATCCGGACAACATGGACGCGGTTGAGAAGGCTGCGATGGAAGAGTTGAATCGGTTTATCGAAGCCGGTCCGACCGAGAAAGAACTGGAAGACGCCAAGAAGGCTTGGCTCGAAGCCCAGAAGGTTTCGCGCACTGGCGATGGTTCTATTGCTGGACTGTTGGCATCTAACCTGTACCTCGACCGCAACTGCGAATTCATCAAGGAACGTGAAAAGGCGATTGAAGCCTTGACGATTGCTGACATTCAGGAAGTGTTCAAGAAGTACATTGACCCAGCCAAGCTGGTCATCATTCGCGCGGGTGACTTCAAGAAGTAACCAAGCGATCGTTTTCAATTTGAATTGAGAAGGTCCCGTCTGGGCTGCTGCTCAGACGGGATTTTTTTGTTTTCTCATCTCAGCTGGGTTTTCTTGCCTGAATTCGGCTTTGATTTACCAATGCCTGGTCTATCGTTTAGCCCGAAGCCGGAGCCCAAAGCCTACCCGCTTTGGCGCAGGCGAGGCTAAACGAGAACCGACGCCGCAATAAAGTTCCCGCCAGAGGCACTTGCACCGCACTTCGCCCTTCCCAACGCATCAACGCCTGCCAACCAAAAATTTGCCCTAGTCAGCCCGAATAATGATTACAACCGGGAGCTTTTCTCACGCTTGAAAGCAGCCGAATAGTCGCTGCCGATATCTGAAAAGATGGAGTGAGTGGCTTCGGGAGAGACCACGCGTGCGGGGAATGCGATGAAACGAATTGGAACCTCGATCGGATTAAGCCTGCTGCTGTTGGCCGGCGGTTTGCTGATTGGCTGGTTTGTTCCCAACCCATGGAGTCAGGGAGCCAGAGCGAAACCTGAATCCAATTCGGCCGAGCAGCCACCAGCTTTGGCTAAGGTCGTCGCTCAAGGAAGAATCCAGCCACTCGGCGGATTCCAAAACATCTTTGGCCCGCCCGGCAGCCGTGTGTCACAACTGATGGTCGCCGAGGGAGCGAAGGTCGATCCGGGAAGCGAACTGGTTCGCTATACCGGTCAGCGGGCTTTAGAGAAGCAACTCGAGTTGGCCACTTCGCGGACGGCTGATCTGCAGCGCGAGTTGCAGCAGAAAAAAGTACTCGCGGAGACGAACCTGCAAGCGGCAGAGCTTGCGCTGAAGAATGCCAAGCTGAATTTGGCACAAGCCGAGGCTGAGCAAGACCTTACTCCCGAGCGAGAGCGACTTGCTTTGGCTCAAACGAAACTCGCCGGTTTGAAACGGTTGGCGGAAGATGATGACACGGCGAAACTTGTCTCGCCTTGGGCCGTAGCTGAAAAAGAGGTCGATATTCGTGTCGCTGAGAGCGAGCTTGCTCGAGCCGGTCGCAAGCTCAACTCCGCGCGGGATTCGATTGAGTTGGCTGTCGAGACGGCTGAGCAAAATCGAAAGGCTGCCGAGCGGACTTTGGAACTCGCGAGGGCGGCAGTCGAGTCCAATCTCTCGGCGCGGCTGGGAGAGGAAATTGCCAAACTGCAAGTCGAGGAAAGCCGGCTCGTTGCTCCAGCGGGAGGAACCGTTTACCGGCTCACAGTTCGGCAAGGCGATTCGATTGGCACGTCGCCGTTGATGCAACTGGGTGATTCGGAGCGGCTGGAATGTGTCGCCGAGGTCAACGATACGTTGGCCGGAAAAGTGAAATTGGGTCAACGAGCCAAGCTCAAAAGCGAAGCGCTTTCCCGGGAGCTTTCTGGCAAAGTGGTCAGGATTGGACGTTTTGTGGGCCTGCCAACCCTACGGGACCCAGATCCCCTGTCGCTGGTTGACCGCCGGGCGGTAGAAATACAAATTGAATTGGAACCGGAAGACGCCAAGCTGGCTCAGGCTTGGTTGAATTTACAGGTGACCGTCGAGATTGAACTCGAGTCGAAGTGATTGCGACTCGACGCGGGCTAGGTCACCCGGATCGGCAGCATGCGAACCAACTTGGCATTTTTGAATATCCAGCACAATCTTCCGCGAACGCTTGTGGCGCTCGCCGGAATCGGTGTGGCGATCCTGCTGATGTTCATGCAACTGGGGTTCCGCGGGGCAGTCGAGAATACTGCGACGACGCTCTACGACCGGATGGATTTTGATCTCCTTGTCCGCTCACCCGGCTATCTGCATTTCGTCGAACCCGATGGAATTGAAGTGACTGTCCTGGACCAGTTGCGCAGTCACTCGTCCGTTCGCGAAGTGAAGCCGCTGCAAGTCGGACTGGCGGGTTGGTTGAGCTCCGACCAAAAACAGCTTCGCGGCTTAATGGTGCTCGGCATCGAGCCACATCAACCCCCGTTTCTGTCCGAGCAAGTTCCTGCCGACTGGCGGCAACTGGAGACGGAGGGAACGCTGTTGATTGACACTCGCTCCAGTCCGCAATTCGGACCGGTCGATGGAAAGCGATTTGGAGCCGACGATTTAGGGCGCAGTGCAGAAGTTAACAGCCAGAAGTTTCGGATCGCGGGAACGTTTACGCTGGGGGCTGGGTTAACTGCAGATGGCTCGTTAGTGACCAACCTGAATGGCTTTCAGCGGATCAGTCAAGGGATGTCGCGTGGACAGGTTTCACTCGCCTTAGTCAGCCTCAATCCGGGGGCCGATCTCAACAAGGCGAGGCAAGAGTTGCAGCTGATGTTGGCGGGACCGGGCGGAAGCAAGCGGGCGGAAGTACTCAGCCGTTCCCAGGTCGTTAGGAGAGAACTGGATCGCTGGATTAATGAGACACCGATCGGATTCATCTTCACGCTTGGCGTTCTGCTTTCATTGATCGTGGGCGGGGCGATCTTCTATATGATTCTGGCGACAGATGTGGCGAAGCGTCTGCCTGAATATGCAACGCTGCGAGCGATGGGGTATCCCGATCGACGCTTAGCTGGTTTCGTCCTGATGCAGGCATTTTATTTGGGGATGTTTGCGTTTTTCCCTGCCCTGCTGGTTTCGCTAGGCGGTTACTTCCTGACCGAGTGGTTGGCAAACATTCCAATCGCGATGAACACAGGTCGGATCGTACTCGTGTTTTGTCTGACACTAGTGATGTGTGTTTCTTCGGGTTTGCTGGCGTTGAGAAAACTATTTCAAGCGGAACCGGCTTCGTTGTTTTAGTTATACGTCGAACACGGGGCGTTTGTTGCTAAGTGATTCAATTGGAAAGTGGAATGCGAGTTCCTTTAGCTTGGAAAAATCTGACGCACGACTGGCGCAAGCTCGCCTTGGCTTTGGCCGGGGTTGCGTTTGCCGTCATGCTGATGTTCCAGCAGCGGGGCTTTAACCATGCGCTTTTTGACAGCACGGTCGAACTGGTCCGTCGGCTCGATGCTGATATCTTAGTATTCAATCGAGCCCGATTTGCCCTAACCAGCGAACTGCGGTTTCCTTACGAAATGCTGGAGCGGCTGGAGAGCCAGCCCGAAGTGGCTTCCGCGATTCCGCTCTATCTCGAGAACAAGTTGGCGACGGCTCACCGAGATGGGTTACCCGCACGGCCGATTCGCGTCATCGGGATCGACTTGAAGAAAGCGGGCTTTGAGGACGCGACGGGCGCACTCGCGGCTCAAGAGGCAGTGCTACAGCGTCCCGATACCGCGCTGCTCGATCGCTTGAGCAAGCAGTACTACGGCTTTGACCTCA
>JBJTQD010000225.1:0-4091 GCA_046075445.1 Planctomycetota bacterium | reverse complement strand
CTGGTCGAGGTCGTGTCCAAAGCGGCGCGCGATCGCCAAGTAACCCGTCGCAATAATTCCATCGCGGCGCTGCTCATCCGTACCCTTTGCGGCAATCAGGTCACCCGCCAGTTGCAATCGCGTGAACTCGTCAAACGGAAGGTCGCGGTTCAGCGAATCAAAAACCCAGTTGCGATAACGCCAAGCATGAGGAAGCGGCCTATCGGTGTTCTCGCCAGCCGTATCGGCGTACCGCACAACATCGAGCCAGCGCCTCCCCCACTGTACGCCGTACTGCGGAGAGTCGAGCAGTCGATCGACGACTGTGTTAAACGCGTCTGGCGAGTTGTCGGCGAGAAAAGCGGCAACCTCCGCGGGAGTCGGCGGCAAACCAGTCAGGTCGTAAGTTGCGCGGCGGATCAGCGTGCGTTTGTCGGCTGGTGGCAAGGGAATCAGCTGGTGCTGTTTGAGTTCCCGGTCCAGCAACGCATTGATGCTTTCCGAAGTCAGACGCTGAGCTGGCCGAGCCAGCGGCTGGAATGACCACCACTCGCGAGCCTCTTCCATGCGCATTCCGCCGAGGCGCTCTCCGGCAACCCGCGGGTCGGAAGCTCCGCTGCGGATCCACTCTTCAAGGTCAGCGATCTCGCGTGACGAAAGCTGCTTCTCCGGCGGCATCTCCAGTTCTTCGTGCCGGACAGCTTTCAGTAGCAGGCTTTCTTCCGGTTTGCCCGGCACAATGGCCGGCCCCGAGTCACCGCCTTTGAGCCAGCCATCGCGCGAGTCGAGGGAAAGCCCGCCTTTCGTCTTTTCGCCACCGTGACAGGAAAGGCAATGCTCGGTCAGCAGCGGCCGGATTCGGGATTCGAAGAAAGCGAAATCGTCATCTCCCGCGCAGGGACTTTCTGCGACGAGGCAGCTAAGGAGCAGGCTGATTCGGACACAAGCCAAACGCATCGTCGCGACCTGAAGAGAGTGTGGAGACTTGCAGCGCATTGTAATCCCTCTCTTTCGCGCGTGGGGAATAGAATTCGGCTTAGCGAGCACCCCGGTTCAACGATTTTTGTCCTGATGCAAGATTGTTTCAGCAATCCTGCGAGGCAAAGCAGAAGAAATGCTTATCAGAGAAATGCGATGAGCAGGCTGAAAAGCTCCGGGGGGGGGCCAGGCGATTTCGCCGCTTGAGTTCTTGCGAAGGCCTGGTGCGATTTAATCGCATGCGACATCGCTAACTCGCGGAGGTGACACGCGAGGCCCTCGGGAAATTAGCTCCACCATTAATGGTAAGTGACTTTTGAACTGGCGCCGGCGAGTTTGCGTTTGATGTTCGGGCGAGTAGCGGGCGATGCAAATTTAGAGATCGACCGGCCAGCCGACGCCATTCATCAATTGCTCGCCAAGGACCCACTGGAAGCGTGCGGTCCGAAGGCTTGTTTAATGGGGCGTAGATGCTCAAAAATTCTTTTACGTGAATTCATTTTTTGAATTACTTGGCTGTATATCCGCGAGAAACTCTCAGCCAAATTTGGCGGATTTCCCCCATTTCAGCCGAGAAAAGCACGCTTGGCTAAGGGCCAAAAAACATTTTTTCTGTGGGACGACCTGCGCCAGCTCAACGCTGTATGTGCATCAATAGTCCCGAACTTCGCTGATTCTTTGCTCCCACTCCGCGCAGGCAGGCGATGAAATCCCAACGGCTGGAACAACTTTTTCTAAAATCGATCGAGCTTCGATCTCGAACGGCTCAGCGACTGTTTGTTGAGAGCGAAACGGTCGGTGAAAGCGAACTCCGAGCGGCGCTGCTCAAGCTGCTGGACTACCACGCCGAGTCCGAGTCCAGCAGTTTTCTGGAGGTGCCGCTACTGGAGCAAGATCCCTCTTTAGCGAGAGCTTTGAAAGTGGAGTCGGATTCCGATTTGGAATGAGATGGATTCCGATCGTCAATGCTGCTCTAGCATTTGAATTGGACTCGGCTCAAACTCCCCGTCGATGACCCCAAACGGCGACGTGGATTCGATCTGAAAAGCGATAGCCGAACTCGAGGCATTTACCGATCAGCCAGCTGCGGCGCTCGGCGAGTTGCTCGGGGCTCGTCCCTTCGGGCATCAAGATGACTCGCTCGGCCGGGATGCCGATCTGGTCGACCAACTGGCGCACCTCGTGGATATCGGCTTCCGTTTGACAAACGAATTTGAATGTGGCACGCGGACATTGAGCAAAGAAGCGGAGCACTTCCTCGTCCAGTCGTTGGTCGGCTGCCAGCCGCGAGTTAGACAGCTTTGGCGAGACATTGTAACGCGGTTCGAAAGCCTCGATCTCGGGACTTGGCTTCCTCATTCCGTTGGTTTCAAACTCGAAGCGGTAACTCGAATTCAGTTCACGTAGGTGCCGCATGAGAGCAGCAAGCGCGGTGCCTTGCAGCAAAGGCTCGCCACCAGTGAAGATTATGTTCAGGCAGGGATAACGTCCGATTTCGCCGGCCGCTTGGTCGATCGAAAGTCGGCACTGGTGGGCTGCGCGCGAGAACTTCTGGTAGCCCGGGAGTTGGTCGTTCTGGTGAACGTACGGCGTCCCTTCAAAATTCCAGGTGTAATCGGTATCGCACCAATAACACTGCAAGTTACAACCGCTGGTCCGGAGGAACACGCTGGGATAACCGGCCGTTTGCCCTTCACCCTGAATGCTGTAGAAAATTTCCGGTCCCGCGCCCAGTTTGGCGAGGACCAATTGCTCGGCCATTCAACTTGCTCCACTGCGGAACCAACCTTTTTCGAACGACTCTGATTATCGAGTGAACGGATTGAATTGGCCAGCCTGCAGTTGGGTAGGTAGCCTTTTCTCTCTGGGGCCTACCGCTGATTGGCTTCCAGTCGAGCACTATGGTCTGTACGAGGCGCAGCTTTTAACAAACGGTGAGCTTAGAATCGCCAAACATACTTTGCGGCAACGTGTTCAGCGCAGCTTTCCAAGGACAATAAGGCCATGCACAAGCAGTTGGTGATGATCGGGCTGATTTGGATGACTCTGTCCGCTCCTTTGAATGGAGCTCAGGAGGCTGCGCCACAGCCAGCGCAGAAGATCACCGACAAGCTAAAAGCGGATGCAGACAAGCTTAAGCCTTTGGTGAAAGCCGAGCTGGCAAAAAACTTTCTGGCAGCGACGGCTCAGTTGCAAGAGCCAGCGGCGCGAAAGGTCTATCGCAGCAACGACAAAACCCGAGCGATCTCGCAGCGAGAATTTGAAACGCTCTCTGCCGAGCAACAAGCAGAGTTCACGCTTCGCGATTGCCCCCCCGAGTTTTATTTCGAGACGGCCTACGGTTCGCCGCTGGTTTACGCTCGCGTCTTGGAACTCGCCAGCCCACTCGTTGAGCTGAAGCCGGGGATGAAGGCGCTCGATTTTGGCTGTGGCACCATCGGACAGTTGCAACTGCTGGCTAATTGTGGTTTCAAAGCCCACGGCGTCGATGTCGAGCCCGTCTTAGGGGCTCTCTACTGCGAGCCGGGAGACAGTGGTCCGATTGGCAGTGGAACCGTCACCTTGCATATCGGTCAATGGCCCGCGGAAGAAAAGCTCCGCGCAGCGGCAGGTGCCGGCTTTCAACTGATCACCAGCAAGAACACACTCAAGTCCGGATACATTCACCCTAATCCGCCTTCCGGCCAAACCGTCGATCCCAAGCGATTGGTCCATCTCGGTCTCAGCGACGAAGAGTTTCTCAAGCAAGTCGCTGCGGCATTGGAGCCGGGCGGACTGTTTGTGATCTACAACATCTGCCCACCGCAGAATCCTCCTGACCAGCCGTACATCCCCTGGGCCGATGGCAAGTCACCGTTCAGCCCAGAAGCCTTCAAGCAAGCCGGGTTTGAAGTGCTCGCATTCGATGTAGAAGATCAACCTTGGGTGCTAGAGTGTTTTGATAAGCTCGGCTACGGCGAAGGTAAATCGCTCGAACAACTCGCGAAAGAATATTTTTGCTGGTACACGATTGTGCGGAAGAAGTAGCTCGGCGCTCGCCTTATTTCTTCGATAGACGATATCCCATCGTTCATCGTTTCCTCCGGTTCTTCGTTTAGCCCGTATCCGCTTCTTCGTTTAGCCCGTAGCCGAAG
>JBJTQD010000224.1:0-1212 GCA_046075445.1 Planctomycetota bacterium | reverse complement strand
ACTGCTCCACGATCGACTAGCCCGCAGCCAGTTGCGTTGCGTTGCTTTGCGAGGCGATGCGAGGCGAGGCGATGCGAGGCGAGGCGATGCGGAAGTACGCCCCGCCTTGAATTACGGCACGGCAACCTGGGTCAGAATCCGGCGGACGATTTCTTCTGCTTCTTGGCGTTGGCCCGCCTGCATAAAGCCTTTGGTTTGGACCCGGTGAGCAATCACGGAAACAGCCAAGTTCTTGGCGTCGTCTGGGATCGCATAGTCTCGACGGTCGATGAAAGCAGAAGCCTGAACGGCCCGGTACCACAGCAACGTCCCGCGGGTTGAAACTCCGAAGGCAAGCTCATCGCTTTCCCGAGTCTGATGTACGATGTCGAGCATGTAATCGGCAATCGAATCGTCGACTTTGACCGAGCGAACCAGTCGCTGGATAGCGACCATCTCGTCGGTCGAGCAAACCGGTCGCAGTTCTTCAACGGGCTCTCCGCTGCGGTGACTGGAGAGGATTTCCCTTTCGTACTCGCGAGCCGGGTACCCCATCGAAATTCGCAGCAGGAAGCGGTCCAACTGGCTTTCCGGCAGAACGTAAGTCCCCTCGAACTCGAACGGATTTTGGGTCGCGATTACCATGAACGGTGCAATCAACGGATGCGTTGTTCCATCGACGCTGACTTGGCGATCGCTCATCGCCTCCAGCATTGCGCTTTGCGTTCTCGGGGGAGCGCGGTTGATTTCATCAGCAAGAATAAAGTTGCCGAACACGGGTCCCGGATTGAAGACAAACTGTCCGCTGGTTGAATTGAACACCGAGCTACCGACGATATCGCTGGGCAACAGGTCTGGCGTGAATTGAATTCGGCGGAACTGCGCATCGATACTTTTAGAGAGCGCCTTGCCCATTAGCGTCTTGCCGACACCGGGGACGTCCTCAAGCAGAACGTGCTCGCCAGCAAGCAAGGCGACGAGGCAAAGGCGAGCCACATCACGTTTTCCCAAAACGACCTGGCTGACATTGTCCAGCAAGGTTTCGACGGTGGCATAGGCACTCGATTGGGTTACAGTCCCGGCCAAGGTTGTGCTGTTCAACTTCGCTTCCTTCCAAACTGCTTAGGTAGGCTGAAACTTGTCGCGTATCGGCTTGGTATTGCAGCCGGAAACGGTACTTGAGTGGCCAGTCTAACAGCTGATTTTGCGAATGGGCAGCGGGAGCCCGGCAGC
>JBJTQD010000223.1:0-665 GCA_046075445.1 Planctomycetota bacterium | reverse complement strand
CCTCCCTGATAGCCCATCGCCATCAGCGTGGCAAATTCTCGATAATGGTCTGCGATGTCTGTCGCCAAAATCTGGTAGCAAATAATCACGCCGACAGCGAAGCCAATCGCAGCCCCAATCGCAAAGATAATCCCGATTGGAGTACTCCGGGCCCAAAAACTGATTTCCCGTTCGATGAACGCCTGCTTGGTCATCAGCATGACGCCACTGGGTAAGCGAGACTGTAGCTCACTCACCACTTCCTTGGCCGAGACGCCCGGCTTGAGTTTCACCAGCCCCAAATCAACAACGCTCAGAGGCTCGGCCGAACGATAACCGAAGTACTTGCGGAAGTTGTCGCTTGACATCACCAAGTTACCCTCGTGAGCAAAGTCGCGCCCCAAGGTAAAGAGTCCTGCGATATTCAGTTTTCTACCTGCTAACTCGCCGGTTTGAACTTCACCTTGTAGCGGGTTGAGGTCAAAGCCGTAGTACTGCTTGCTCAAGCGATCGAGCAGAGCAGTATCGGGACGTTGTAGCACTGCTTCTTGAGCCGCGAGTGCGCCCGTCGAGTCCTCAAAGCCGGCTTTCTTCAGGTCGATCCCGATGACGCGAATCGGCCTTGCGGGTAACCCATCTCGGTGAGCCGTCGCCAACTTGTTCTCGAGATAGAGCGGAATCGCGGA
>JBJTQD010000222.1:0-1695 GCA_046075445.1 Planctomycetota bacterium | reverse complement strand
ATCGCGCATTTGCACAATGGTCTCGACTGGTTTGGCGCCCGTCAGCGGCAACTCCCAGCCGGCGATGGGAACTTTGATTGCTGGATAACTTGTCTCTTTGAGCGCGGTGAACTGTACGGCGGTCGACATTCCGGCCCAGACTAGCAAGCAGAGCAGCAGCAGGCCAACGAGCGTGACCAGCGAGTGGGTACGGTAGACCTGCCAGCGACTGACTGGCTGGGCAAGCACCATTTCGAGCGTTCCACGATTCAGCTCGCCGCTGACCACATCGGAGCTGCGGACGGCTGCCCAGAGGCAGATCAGCAGTAGGATCGTCGGCTCGCCGTAGGTGCTGGCCGTGCGTCCCATGTAGGAGACTAGCCACTGGAAGTCGACGTTCGAGAATCGCTCCCAATCTTTGGGGAGCAGGTCGATGATTTGTTTGAAGCGGGCCGAGTCGATCTTGCTGACGACCCAGACTCGGAAATAGGCGAAAGCAAACAGACAGAGTCCACAGGCCGCGAACAGCAGGGCTCCCTCGACCAGACATTTCTTCAGCAGGCCGCGATTCATGTCAGCTCTCCCCATCCCCAGAGTCGTGATAACGCTCGTAGATGGCCCGCAGCCCCTCGGGCTGGACATGAACGACCTCCGCGCCCTGAGCGATCAGCTTGGCAAGCAGTTCGCCGAGCGCTCCGCGCGAGAGAAAGTGCACCCGTCCAGCGTCGGTGCGCTGGTACTCCAGCAATGAGGCAAGTTCAGCCGGCAGCGCGCTCGGGTCGAGTTTGCTCGATTCGCGAATCGTGATGCGGTAACGCTGTTTCAGTTCGCTCATGCACTGTTCGAGGACGAGCTGTCCACTGCGCAGAATCGCCACGCGATCGCAGACCTCTTCAATTTCGGAAAGCACATGCGAGGAGAAGAGCACTGTCCGTCCGGCATCCCGCGCCTCGAGCACCATCCTCAGAACTTCACTCCGCACAGTCGGGTCGAGGTTCGCGGTCGGCTCATCGAGAATCAGCAGCGGTTGTTCGACAGCGAGCGTCGCAGTGAGGGCGAGCTTCTGCCGCATGCCGGTCGACATGAAGCCAACCCAGCGGCGGAGATTCAGATCCAGCCGCTTGGCGATCGCCATTGCGCGATCGTGATTGCAGTCAGAGCGAACCTCGGAAAAGAATCGCAAGACTTGCTTGCCGTTCATCGCCCGAAAGAGCCGCGCGTCCCCGGGGAGGTAACTGAGTTGCTGATGCACCCGCAGGCGATCCTCGTAACAGTCCAGTCCGCCGACCTCGGCGGTTCCGGAGGTCGGCTGCATGAAGCCGAGCAGCAGCCGAATGAGCGTCGACTTCCCGGCTCCGTTGGGGCCGAGCAAGCCAAAGACCTCGCCGCGCGCGACGCGAAGGCTGCACTTGTCCAGAGCCGTGAAGTCGCCGAAACGCTTGGTCAACTCTCGAGTTTCAATCACAGAGTAGGTATCCGGAGCGTTTAAGGTGGGGGACGAGGAGTTGGCTCAAGGTTAGGCCTGCGGTTATTTGCGCCGCAGCGCTGTGCCGACAGAACTGTGCCGACAGAGCTGTGGGCCGCTCTCAGCTCGGCCAAAGTCAGCGAACCGGCGACTTCCCCATCAACCGGCGAAGAAAACCAATTTGACCCGCGTGCAACATTTCATGGTCACCCGCAAAGAGCATCGAGCCGTAACGGGTCGAGACGACTGAG
>JBJTQD010000221.1:0-2378 GCA_046075445.1 Planctomycetota bacterium | reverse complement strand
CCCACCACCGCCTGCAACGAATCGCTAAGGAATATTTTGACTCGAACCGAGCCGGGCGAAGAGTTCGCTTAATCGCTCGATGGGCAATCCTACTACGTTCGATTCGCTTCCCTCGACCACGTGCAACCAATCCCAACCATCCTGATACCCAAAGGCACCCGCTTTGCCGCGCCATAGATTGGTCGCGAGGTAACGCGCGAGGTCTGGTTCCGTTAACGAATCCATCCTCAGTCGCGTGACTTCGAGATGCTGCAGCTCGTTTCCGCTGCGGCAATCGACCAGCACCACGCCCGTGAGAACTTCATGCTCGCGCCCCGACAACAACCGCAGCATCCGCCGCGCGTCGGGCTCGTCTTTCGGCTTGCCCAGCACCTCGTCATCGCAAACCGCAATCGTGTCCGCCGCCAGAACGACTCCCTCGGGATAACGCGCGCAGACGGCTCGCGCTTTGGCTTGCGCCAGCGCAAGCGGATAGTCGCGCAGCAGCGGCGTCAGCGGCACTGCCGCTTCGATCGCGTCGTCTGCGGGGCTGACTTCAAAACGATACCCTGCCGCCTCAAGCAGTTGCCGACGCCGCGGAGATCCGCTGGCCAAGATTAAGTGCTCGGGTTGGTCAGGCATGAGAGTGATTTCGGGTCTTGAAGAATGGTGGATGAGAGCGGGGTGATGATGCGACGTGGAAATTAGAAGTTGATATTAGAACAGATTCCGGATTTGATTTGAGTTGATGAATGTAACTTCGCGGGGCAGGGAGGGGAGTTCGATGGTGAGCGGAACGAGCGGCGAAGAGGAGACCGTAGGTCGAGGAATCGGCGGGGTCGGGAGACCCGCGCCGAGCGCGGGGCTCAGAGAAACTGGTGATCGGCGGAAAGGCGATTAAAACTCGCTGCGGGTTAATGCGTAGTTGGCGTGTTTGCATCGCGGGGATCAACCGAGCTGCACCTCGCCTGCTGGCTACGGGCTAAACAAAGAGCCTGCCGGCTACTTGCTAAAAGAGGAGCCAGTCGACAACTAGCTCTACGATCACCAAATGCCCGACTGTGCTAGACTGCAGAGAGTCAAAAATCGCCAGTCGTCATGAGACCAGCATGTCGGAAACGCCTCAACTAAGTGTCCTGTTCGAAGACAACCATCTGCTGGTTGTGAACAAGCCCGCAGGATTGGCGACGATGGGGGTCGCGCCGGGTGAGGACAGCCTCTGGGAACGGGGGCGAGAATATCTCAAGCGGAAATACGCTAAGCCGGGAAACGTCTTTCTGGGCGTGGTCAGCCGGCTCGATGCGGCAGTCTCCGGAGTGATTGTGCTGGCCCGGACCAGCAAGGGCGCCGCGCGGCTGAGCGAACAATTTCGCGAGGGGACTGCTGAGAAAACCTACCTCGCGATTGTCAGCGGCAAGTTGGCTCCTCCCCTTAGCGGCCGGCTGGAGCATTGGATGGAGAAGGACGAATCTCAGCAAAAGATGGTAATCTCGGCGATTCCGCGGCCCGACTGGAAACAGGCTCTGCTGGAGTTTCAGCGCATCACCGATTTAGGCGAAAACTCATGGCTACTTAAAGTCCGTTTGCTGACTGGGCGAAAACATCAAATTCGAGCCCAACTCGCCGCGGCGGGCTGGCCGATTTGCGGCGACCGCAAGTACGGCTCCCGGCAGACCTTCTCTGGCGGAATCGCCCTGCATAGCTATTCGTTATCACTGACACATCCGACACAAAAGACCCGCGTATCTTGGTCCGCCCCCCCACCTAAAGCTTGGAAGATTACGGGGATCGACCTAAATTAGGGGGAGCTTCTTTGACCATTTCCCCCTCGAGCCGGAATAATCTGCCAGCCCCGCTCCGGCCAATTGCCGGTCGAGCGGGTCGCGTTGGCGTCTCTTTTACGCTCTGCTTCCACTTCCCCCCCCCTCCTCTCACATGAGCACCACTCGACCACGCTTTCGAGAATCCGCGCTCGCCAGTGGGCTGGTTAGTGAGGAACAAATCCGCACCGCGCTCGGGCAGATCCTGCAGACCAACAAGTCGCGAGTACTCTCGTCGGACATCAGCGACAAAGAACTCGCCGCGAAACTTATCGAACTGGGAGTGATCACTCCTTACCAAGCCGACCAGATGCTCTCCGGAAAGAGCCGGTTGAGCCTCGGCCCTTACATCATCACCGACTGGATCGGCCAAGGCGGCATGGGCCAGGTCTTCAAAGCCGTCCACCAAATGCTCGGCCGCGAGTGCGCCGTCAAGGTGCTGCCGATCAACAAGACGACCCCCGAAGCGATCGAACACTTCCGTCGCGAGATTCGGACACAAGCCAAACTGGATCACCCCAATCTGGTCCGCGCCTACGATGCGGGCGTCGACGGGAATGTGCACTATCTGGTCGTCGA
>JBJTQD010000220.1:0-5748 GCA_046075445.1 Planctomycetota bacterium | reverse complement strand
ACAAGAGGTTCGAATCAATCGAGAGCAGTGAATTGCGGCTGTATTCCGGCGCGACTTGAAGTTGTCGAGTTGGGCTCCAGCCACCGAGGCCCACCTCAACCAAGCCGACCAAAAGCAGGATTAAACCAAAGGCGAGTTCGACCCAAAAATAACGAGAGGTAATTGGCTGTTGGCAGTAACGGCATTTGCCGCCGCAGGCGAGCCAACCGTAAAGCGGCAGATTTTCTTGGAGCGAAAGTTGCGTGTTGCACTGCGGACAGTGGCTGCGGCCGAGAATGCTTTTCCCCCGCGGCAATCGCCAAGCGACCACATTGAGAAAGCTGGCAATGCAGCCGCCGAAGAAAACGATCCAGACGGCGAGGAAAATTCTCAGTAGCCAAGCATAGACCGGTTCAAGCAGCGGCAGGAATCTCGCGAGTTGCGGTGGAACCGAACGCCCCGAAAGACCGTAAACCGCAGTCAGCGTGGGCAAACCCACGAGCAGCAGCATCGCCAACCCGACTGCCATCAGCGTAGCAGTCTGGAAGCGTTGAAAGCGATCTGACGGTTCCGTGTTCATGAATTTGAGCCGCGGGATTCTACCCTGCAGAAACGAGAGAACCCCCAATTACCCGAACACTAGAACGGTGGTCGGATGCTCTCGTTCAGATTGAAACATCCGCCGCCGTGGTTAACGAATTGAAAGCTACTCAGCCAGTCCGATCGAAGGACTCGGTCGATTGAGCTTGTTGTGTGAGCCATCGCAATTCGGCGCGTTGCAGGTTTGCTTACATCGGCAAAACCAAGCGGTCTTGGTTTCTTCCGCCGTGAAGACCAGCGGCTTGAATTCAGTTCCTTTGTGCTTGCCATCGCAGAATGGTTGCTTTTCGCTCAAGCCGCAGGTGCAGTAAGCATACTTCTCGCCCGCAACCAATTGAACGTCTTGAGGAGTAGTGGCGGCAACTTTGGGCAGGTCCATAACGAGCCTTTCGGGTAGAGAGCGTAACGGCAGCACAGCGGCTGGATTGGGTACTTAAAAATGAGCCCGCGACGGTCATTGGACATTGTTCAACCGACTGCCGCTGGATAAAAACGTAACAGCGCTCAAGCCGGATTCCCAGTCACCAATCAGGGGCAGGCAACCGACTAGACAGCCAACGCTATTTTCGGGACTAGCCTCCCAGTCTCTTAACCTTATCCGGCCAACCGGCGGGCAACTTCTGCTGTGGAACTAAAAGATGTCAGAAATTCAGTTTTTCAAGCTACATGGAGCTGGCAACGACTACGTCTATCTCGATTGTTTCAGCCAATCAGAACCCCAAAGGCCGAGCGACTTGGCGAAGGTGCTGGCAGACCGGCATAAGGGGGTCGGGGGAGATGGCCTGATCCTAGTTTGCCCCAGTTCCAAGGCTGACGCCCGAATGCGGATGTTCAATGCCGACGGAAGCGAGGCTGAAATGTGCGGCAACGGCATCCGCTGCGTTGCCAAACTCGTGCATGACCTGGGAATTTGCCCGAAAGATCGACTCGAAATTGAGACCGGCGCGGGAATCTTGGGATTGGACCTGAGGACCGAAAACGGTACTGTTACGGCCGTCCGAGTGAACATGGGCCAGCCCATTCTTGAGGCTGCCCGAATTCCCTCGACGTTTTCCCAGTCGCCAGTGGTCAACCAGCCGCTGACTGTCGACGGACGGACGTTCTCAATTTGCAGCGTCTCGATGGGCAATCCCCACTGCATTATTTTCGTTCCAGAGCTGACCGACGAGTTGGTTTTGGGGTGGGGTCCGAAAATCGAAACCTGCCCAGAGTTTCCCAAGCGAGTGAATGTCGAATTCGTACAAGTGCTCTCGCCGCGCGAAGTGCGGCAGCGAACTTGGGAACGCGGTTCGGGAGAAACGCAAGCCTGTGGAACCGGTGCGAGCGCCGTCTGTGTGGCTGGTGTTCTCTCGGGAAGGACTGAGCGAAAAATTGGGAATCACCTGCTCGGAGGAACGCTGGAACTGGAATGGGACGAAGCGACTGACGTGGTCTACATGACTGGGCCGGCCGAGCTCGCATTCACGGGAACCTGGAACGGAACTTGGTGAGAATTGCCCATCACAGGATTGAGGGCGCGAAGCCGTAAAGCAAGCTAATTGGAATGGATGCTGAAAAGCAGATGGACAAGGAAGTCAGCTGGAAGCAGAAAAGCATTGCGCGGGCGATCGCCTGTTTCTGGCCGAAGCTTGCGCGGCTGCAGCAGTATCGCGTTGCCAGTCAGGCAGAGCCTGGCGATCCGGCTTGCGATCGTTTGGACTCCCCTGCCCTTTATCTGTTTTGGCACGAGTTCCTTGCCGTTCTTTGTCCGCTTTGGGGACGAGCCAATTTGACATTGCTGATCAGCCAGCACCGCGACGGTGAGTGGATCAGCCAAGTCGCCGAGTCTCTCGGGTATAAAACGGCGCGTGGAAGTTCGACTCGCGGTGGGACCGCAGCGCTGCGGCAATTGGTACAGTCAGCGCGCGAAAATTCGATCGTGGTCACTCCGGATGGACCGCGTGGACCGCGGCGTCAGATGTCGCAGGGAGCGGCTTACTTAGGCGCGAAACTGCAGATTCCGATCATTCCGGTCGGCGTTGGAGTCGGCTCTTGCTGGCGATTAAAGACTTGGGATCAAGCTCCAATTCCCAAGCCGTTTGCCAAGGTGCGAGTCCTTTTTGGGCCGAAGCTCTGGTTGCCCGAAGGGATTAGCCGCGAGCAACTGGAGCTCAATCAGCTGCGGCTGCAGTCGGCCTTGGACGATGTGAATACTGCTGCCCAGAATTGGGTCGATGGCCAAGTAAAGTTATCTGGCTATGCACCGCGTTCCGTCCGCCGAGCGGCATAAATTTCGACTTGTTCGATTTCTCAATTGTCGGGCCTGTTACTGGCTGTCGACAGCGACAGCGTGATGGCTCAAACTGGTCAAGGTGTTCGCGGCTCAAGGCTGGCTGGTTAATTTCTATATTGCTCCGAGCGATTGGTGGCAATCGCTCTACGAGCGCGATCGCACTTGCCCCTCATTTTTTGCTATTTAATCTGAGACTTCGCGATGAAAACCGAGCAAGCCTCTAGCTCAGCCCGTTGCGTCGCGCTGGCAGCGGTTTGGTTGGTCTTGGCTCTCGGGATCGGGAGTCTATTTTCGGTCACGGAACGCGCGGCGCTTTGGGCGACGATTTCGCTCGGCGGCGTGGCCGCACTGCTCTCCGTGGGCATGGGAACGCTGCTTGCCGGGGCGATCTACCAACTAGGTTCACGAGCCCGCTGGGCGTTAGTCCCGCTGGCATTCGCGTCGCTGCTGCCGGTCTATTGGCACTTGGCAGCTTGGGACTCACTATTCGGGCGACTCGGTTGGTGGGCTGCGTTTGGAGGTTCGCCGCTGCAATTAGCTCTGCCACAATGGTTGGCGGCAGTTTGGGTGCACGCGATTTCGGGGGCCGCGCCGGCTGCGATGATCCTATTGCTGTTCTTGATAAACTCTGGCCGAGCCGCTGAGGAGCAAGCTTTGATTGACGCTTCGCCCAGTACGGTCTTTTTTCGAGTCACGCTGGCCAGGATCTGGCCAGCTCTAATCTTCGCCATCGGTTGGTGCTTTCTCACTACGAGTCGTGAGATCGCCGTTACTGACATCTATCGCATCGGCACAGTTGCAGAGCAGGTCTATCTCGGTTTCGCCTTGGGGCAATTTGATCAACTACTCAGTCTTTGGCCCGAGGGAGAACAGGCGCTGAGTTTGCGGCTCTATCTCTTTACGGTCTTGCTGATGGCTGGACTAGCCGGACTTTGGATTGCCCGAATTCCAAGCTGGAGTTGGTCAGGCGAATTTCGCCACTGGCGTGAGTCAGCAACTGGCAGGAGCTTGCCTGGGCGAGTCATTGCAGCCGTCGTGCTCTGCCTCATTCTTTTGGTACCGCTGTTAAGTTTGCTGTTTCGCGCCGGAGTGCGCGTGAGACAAGTAGGCGGCGTTGCGCAAGCTGGCTGGAGCGCTCAAGATCTGCTGCTGAGTTTGAGTCAGGGGTTCCGCGAGAGTCGCGATGAGTTTGGCTGGAGCCTCGCGATTGCGGTCGTCAGTGCGACTCTACTGCTACTCGTCGCGGTTGGTGGGGCGGCGCTGGCGGACCGCAGCCGTACCGGCCGGTTTTTGTTTTTTGGAAGTATTGCCGTTTTGCTCGGAATGCCGGGGCCGATTTGCGGGCTGTTGGTGGGCCGGGCGTGGAACTTGCTTGAATTTGAGTGGGCTTGGTGGTTTGCAGACCGTACAATTCTGCTGCCCGTCTTGGCAAGTTGCCTATTTTGTTGGCCGCTGGCCGCCCTGCTTGTTTACCTCGTGCTGCGCACTTTGCCTCGCGAATTGAATGAGGCGGCGGCAACACAGGGCGCAACCGAGTGGCAAGCTTTTTCCGGGATTCAGCTGATGGCGAATCGAGCGTCGCTGCTTGGCGTTTGGGGCGTGCTCCTGATTGTCGTTTTCGGCGATCTTTCGGCTCAGCAAATGGTTGCCGCCCCGGGGATTGATACAATTCCTCGACAACTGCTCGGCTGGATGCATGCCGGAGTCGATGAGTTGGCCGCTGCGACCAGCATTCTGGTGGCGGCTCTGCTGAGCTTGCTGCTGACCTCTTTATTGTGGTGCTGTCGTTGGCGTAATTGAGTTGGCTAAGCGGCCATCGAAAATTGCGTACGTCGACCGAGGCGAATTTAAATTTGGATACTCAGATGAATTCCGCGCTGAAACGTGCCTCTCGAGTTTTCAAGCTTGCGGTTGCTCCGTGTTTAGCAGCCATCGCGCTTTTGTCAGTCTGCAACGCAGTGGCAAGTTTCTGTGTTGCGGATGAGCTCGTTCTGCGAGCTGAAGGGAGTGGCTCAGCCAAGACGTTGACGGGAACCATTTTGGTCGAGGCTCAGGATAAAAGCCTTTTGTTTCAGGCGGATGATGGCCGACTCTGGATCTTAAAGGCAGAGCAAGTCGAATCTTCATCGCGGAGCGACGAACCGGTAAAGCCGATTTCACAGCGGGAGCAGCAAGAGCGACTGGAGAAAGAGCTACCGGGCTTTCGCTTTCATCAGACCGACCATTTTCTGATTGCATACAACACGGAACGGTCCTATGCGGTCTGGCTCGGGGGCTTGTACGAGCAACTTTACAAAGGGTTCACCGGATACTGGGAACGCAAGCGAAAGTTCAAGCTGGACGATCCCGTTTTTCCTCTCGTCATCGTTGTTTTTTCAAGTTTTGACGAATACAAAGTTCACGTTAAACGCGAGCTTGGACAAGACCCCGGCTCGATGGTTGCTTATTACAACTTGATGACGAATCGGGTGACGCTTTACGACTTGACGACGGGCTTTCAGGGCGCGGGTGCGAAGCCGGACAGCGATCGACGAATCTCCGAGATTCTTGCCAATCCCAATGCGCTGCCCATGGTGGCCACTGTGGTCCATGAGGGGACGCATCAATTGATGTTCAACATGGGTATGCAGACGCGGCTTGCGGACACTCCGCTATGGGTGAACGAAGGGCTGGCGATGTTTTTTGAAACGCCTGACCTGAACAACCCCAAGGGCTGGCGAACGATTGGGCAGATTAATCCCCTCCGGTTGCTCAATTTTCGAGAGGCGCTTTCGCAGCGGGCGGTTGGTGGGGAATCCCTAAAGAGGTTGATGACCAGCGACCTTGATTTTCGCGACCCGAACACTGGCCTGGCGCGATACGCTGAAGCTTGGGCGCTGAATTATTTGTTGCTCAAC
>JBJTQD010000219.1:0-860 GCA_046075445.1 Planctomycetota bacterium | reverse complement strand
GAAACCGATCTGTTCGGAGAGCAAGCCGTTCTCTGCGGCGGACTCACTTCTTTGATCCAAGCTGGCTTCGATACGCTGGTTGAGGCTGGCTATCAACCGGAACTCGCCTATTTTGAATGCCTCCATGAGCTCAAGATCATTGTCGATCTACTCCACGCTCGCGGGATCACAGCAATGCGCGACGTCATCTCGACAACCGCCGAATACGGAGACCTTACCCGCGGTCCCCGGATTATTGACCAGCACGTTCGTCGCAAGATGCAAGAGATTTTGAGCGAAATTCAATCGGGCGATTTTGCGCGAGAGTTCCTCGAAGCCCAACGCACCGGCTCGGAGTTGGTCGGCCAAATGCAGCGCGAGGTTTCTGGGTCGCTGATCGAATCAACCGGCAAAGAGCTGCGCTCGATGATGCCGTGGCTGAAACGTCGCTAATCGGGAGAAGCTGAGCTAATTTTCTTTCCCGCGAGCGTTCCGCAAATCAAAAGGACATCTGTGCCCACCAATCGCCCCAATACCGTCTTGCTTGCGATTATGTTTTCTTCAGCGGTTTGGCTGGTCGCGATGGCGGTCTCGATCTATCGCACCAATGTGGCTCAGTCCGGCATGAAATCGCTCGTACTACTTGGCGTCGCAGGCCTGTTTCTGGGCGGCTGGGCGCTCGCTTACTGGAATTGGTCTCGGCGTCAGACACCCGGACGGTAATCGCAGAGCCGCAGAGAATGCAAGGCATTAAAAGTCAGCCGGGTCTTCGCGCCAGCCCCCGGTTGGGCGGCGGGGTGACACGTTGCGGTAGCAGGAAGCTACCTTGAGGAAAACTCTTTAACCTGCCAACCGCAAAATTCGTCCACCGTGCCTCCGGG
>JBJTQD010000218.1:0-1817 GCA_046075445.1 Planctomycetota bacterium | reverse complement strand
CCCACGTAGCCGCCGTCTTCACCGACTCGGTGGCACCGCAAGCAGGACACATTGGCCCATTCCTTGAAGATCACCCGACCCCGCTGGGCATCTCCTCCGACCAACGAATCGCGATACTTCTGAGCAGGATCTTCCGCACCAGCCGCATCGTATGCCGCCAACCATTTTCCAAGAGCCGGGTCGTCGTTGCTCCGCGAGCGCGCCGCCTCAACCAGATCCAAGCGAGTGTCCGCAACAACTTCTCCTTCATCCAGTTGCTCCAGGCCGGACCGCAACAGTTCCGGGACGCGCGCCAGACGCAACAGTCCGAGCTGCTTCCAAGCCGCTTGCCGCTCGCGCAGATCGCTCGATCGAGTCGCCTCGTCGACCACCTGCAAAGCCCGATCGGGCTGCTGAGCCACCAAGACTTCCATCGCAGCAGTCCGCACAGCCGGCTGGGCATCTCGCGTCCACGCAATGAGCCGTTCGGCGATTCCCGCAGGCGCGAGTTCTCCCAAAGCTTTGACGCAAGCGGCTCGCAGCGAACCAGGTAGCACCTCGGTTCCCGCCAACTCCAGTAAACGCGCATTCGCCGCCTCAACCTTCAAGCGTCCCGCAGCCTGAACCGCCGCAACTCGCAACTCCCCCGTCGTTCCCGTCAGCAACCGCTCAGCAACTTCGCCGAAAGCCTTGCTCGCGGGAGCCGCGTCGCGGGGCTCCAGCGGCCGCCACATTCCCAGAATCCGATCGCGGGGCGAGGGATTCGCCCAACCAGCAAGCAAGTCAACCGCTTCTCGCCGCAGCGATTCAGCCAGCCGCGAGTCGACGCTCGCCGCCGCGACACTGCGAGCTTCGGATTCACCGCCCAAGCGATACGCTGCGTTCAAAGCCCGCCGCGTAAAGACTTCAGACTGCGGATGCGTGCCCCAAGCCGATGCCAAGTCGGGCAAACATTCACTCAGCGGCAAATCATAGACCGCCCGCGCGGCTTCTTCGGCCACACGAACTTCCGAGCTAACCAGAAACTGCTTGAGCAAACTGCTGCGCTGTTTTCTCAGCGCGACCACCAAACCGCGAGCGGCCGCCAAGTCGAGCTCGTCCGATCCCTTGCCCACCAACTCCGCAAGTTGCTGCCCAGACAACGCCATTACCAATCCGTGTCGCAGAGCCGGATCGCGATCTGCATTGGCGGATAATTCCTCGAGCAGTTCTTTCGGGCGAGGATGAGTTAGCTGCCGGAAAGCCAGCGCGGCAAAGAGCTGCACGCGGGGCTGGCTGCGGTCGCGCACCAGTGCCGCTAACGGCTCAATCAAGCTTGCCAACTTCCGATCGCCCGCCGCTTTGGCTGCCTGAGCTCGCACCTCAGGGTCTGCGTCTCGCAACAGCGACTCGAGAAAGCTCAGCGACTCGCTTTCCCCCGACTCGCGAGCCAACTGTTCGCTGCCCCAAATACCATGAACTCGCGACAGAGTCGAATTCCCCGCAGCAGCAGCTTTGCGAAGCACATCGCCCGCTCGACGCCGAACGAGCTCAAATTGTGCCGCCAAACGCAACCTTTGATCGGCATGCCCGAGATAGCTCGCCACTACTTCAACCGACTCGCCGGAAAAACCTTGCTCCAATCGCTGGGCCACTTCGCGAACCGCTGCCTGACTGATCACTTCCGGATCACCGAAGCGATAAATCCGTCCTTTGTTTTCGCCCACCCAACCGTTCACCCAGTCCGAAGCATAAAGCCAACCATCAGGCCCAATCGCACAGTCCGTAGCCAAGATCTGCCAGACCAATTCCTCGGCAGATTTGAGTTTGAAAAATGCTCCGGCAGTCTCCAGCTTCAC
>JBJTQD010000217.1:0-2939 GCA_046075445.1 Planctomycetota bacterium | reverse complement strand
CTCGTGTCGGTGGGAGCATGACTTCGCTGCTATAGAAACTAAAGCACGGCTTAGAATCTGGGCTAACAACTAGACGAAAAGGGTGCGGGCACGATCTGCGACGCTCTAGCCATCGGATCACGACTCCACCGACACAAGGTTGGGTGGTGGCCCTTAGCGCTGATGCTGCTTCCGAAACCTATCGGGCTCGGTATACCTTCGTGTCGTCGATGATGAACTCGGTCGACCAAGTCCGACCGTCATC
Source organism: Planctomycetota bacterium (assembly GCA_046075445.1). Taxonomy (GTDB): domain Bacteria; phylum Planctomycetota; class Planctomycetia; order Pirellulales; family Pirellulaceae; genus BJ22. The sequence continues at coordinate 2,695 of JBJTQD010000217.1, read as the reverse complement.
ACCGCTGCACACATTGAAGAAATAGTTTCGAAACAAATACGCATGATGACCGAATGGAAATGCCGAGGCTATCCGGTCAGCCGCAGTCAAATCTTCAATTCCAGGCTTGGCATAATAATGCACCTGCCCGTCTGGGCTGACGCTCATGCCGAGCGTCCACCAACCAAATTGCTCGACAAACGGCCCGTCGATTTGGCGGCTGTTTTGCGTGGCCTTCATCCAGAAGAATGCTCGGTCCGAGACAACCTTGCCGGTTTGGTCTTTCTTGATTTCGCGATTCAAGAAAAAGCCTGGCCAGTAAAGACCTTCTTCGTCATCCCAAGCCGCCCGGCGAAACAACCCGCCCCGGGGTCCCTGTCCAGCATAGCTCGTCTCGAGTGCGACTCGGAACGCGAAATGGCAACCGGTCCGATTCTCCCACTGGTCTAACGGTGGAATGAAAACACGGGTGACCACGTTTGGAGCCTGAGCCACGCTGAGCTTTCCAATTCGGTCGGCAACCGAACCGATCAAGTCGTCCTGCTGCATCTGAAAGCTCGGGCTGCTGCCGCCAGTATTTTGCGACCGAATCGCCATCGCGCCGGTACTGCCAGCCAATCCGCCAGCCGGTGTCTCGACGCGGCGAACTGAGTCGGGTTGGCCGCGTTTCTTACCCTCATACCAGCGACCATTGGACGAGGTGCCCAATGGGCCATTCACCGACAAGGCCGTATCTTCATGATTGAAGACCTTGGGCAAGTTCGGGTTCCAAGTCCAATCGGGATCTTCAAAGTCGTCGCCCACTTCTTTAATCTCCGTCCCGGTTCCAGGGACGATCGCTTGGGCGTACAACACACCCGGTAGGATCAGAAGACCGCAAACCGCGGCGAACAGACGAAGGCGTTCCAGAGTGGTTTTCATCGGAATTCCTTTTCCAAGATGAACTCAAGTTTCAATGTCGTGATACTTAAAGTGGGGCACACCCAGTCGCTTTGTCTAACTAGCGACGGCGGCGTCCTTGCAAGAACCGTGGCGGGTCGTTCGACCAATTCGAAGGCGTCGTAAAGCTTGCGGGCTTTGTGATCGGCACTTCAAATTTAAGGTTTGACTTGAGCACCGGCGGCAGTGTTGTTCCAGTGACTTGATAATAATCGTGCGGCGAGGACTTGCCGTATGCTTTCAATTCGTACATCGCCAACGCATGCAAGGCATGACCACGCGGTCCGACATCCAAATCATAATTCGGCGTCGAAAGCATCAGTTCCGTCAGATAGTCGACCGCCTTGGTCAAACGCGGGTCAGTCATCTTGTTGGCTGGAAGTGTAAAGGCCAACCACTCCACAATGTGCCCAGTCGAATAGCAGCGGCGAATTCGATCATTCTCGGCGCCGGGCTTTTCGAAGAATTCAGTACTGAAGCTGCCATCGGAGTTCTGTAGCGAGAAGGCTCGATCGACATAGCCATCCAGCTTGCGGGCCGCATTCAGCCATTCGCCAGCCAGCGGCATGTTTCGCTTTTCGAGTTGGAAGACGGCAAAGCTCAGAGCCATCAGACGATGCGTGCCACCGCAAGCGCCCTCGGAGACTGGCTCAGCCAACTCTTCGCGAATCAAACGTTGGAAGCTCCACTTTTCACCCTGCTCGTTTTTCCAGACTTCGTTGGGCTCGCAATAATGCGAGAGACCGATCAGCTTGAACGTCAATTCCATTCCCGAGCGGCAATCGCGTTTTTCGAATTCAATCAGGTCGCGGACAGTGAACTGCTTGCCGTCCACCGTCATCGGTTGGTCCACGGGAATGTTGCTCTGGGCAAACATCGCCAACAGTTGTCCGGGGTGTCCCTGAACGCCGACACCGATGCGAGTCTTTAGCTTGCCGTTTTCGAGATACATGATCCGCATCTCGTTGCCGATTCCGTTGTGGGCGAGATACTCGGCCGCGTTGACATGCTTACCGGCGACGACGACCTGAGAGTTGCGGCCGTAAGCGATCAGCCCGTGCATAATGCTCCACGGACGCAAGACTTCGACATCAACTTGGCGAGTGAAATAGACTTGCAGCGTCGTCTGAACTCGCTCGCGACGGAGTTCGTCTTCTGATTTGGTCGGTTCGACAGTGGCAACATCAGTGCCCGCACCCTCAAGGGGCAGGGGGTTGTCGGCCGCTGTTTTGGATTCCGAGGGAGTATTCTCGTCGGTCAGTTGGTGAGCCGCCGAGCTTTGCCCCGATGTCGTACCATCTTGGCCGCACTCCTGGGTCGAGCTCTTTTCTTGTGATTGCGGTTGGCTTTGCAACAGCGAAGACGGATGGAATGGCAATCCCATCGGAGCCGTCACAATCAGGATTGAGAAAGCTAATAACTGCGCGGTGATGAATGGAGGCGTTTTCAAAACGGCGGTCTCTGGGCTCGGGAGTCGTTTCGAACGAGGCTTACGGTAAGCTGTAACGCGTTGGCGATTTGTGCCGCCCGCATACTCGGTTTTCCGAGTAGTACGGCTGCAATCACCAAGCGCAGAGCTATCCTTGCAACTCCTATCGACCGGGTTATTAGGCTGAATCAAACCCCGCCGCAAAACCCGAGATCAGGGAATCCAGGCAGACTTTACCGCCCCATGTAGATAGGTCATATAGCGGCCGGCTCGACTGGTTTGCCACCGTTTAGCCCGTGGCTTTGTCTTCGTTTAGCCCCGTTTAGCCCGTAGCTGGAGCCCAAAGCC
>JBJTQD010000216.1:0-1765 GCA_046075445.1 Planctomycetota bacterium | reverse complement strand
GGAGTGAATCATGGATCGAGCGGAACGCCTGACCAGTTCCGTTTCACTCAGCCCCTTCCACAGTTCCAGCCAGTCGCCAGTCCCAATGCGCCGTCGAGCCGAAAGTTGTCATCGGTACAAAATAGCGCGAGTGAGCAAACGTTCTCCAGTGCGATTCGCGTCATTCCGCTGAAGCCAGATGAGGCGATCAATCCTCAGGCAAGCTTCGTGCAGAAGTCTTCCAAGCCAGCGCCTCCGCCGCAACCAGATGATTCTCCGACCGAAACTTCGTTGGGGGGAGAGACAAACCCCAAGGCAAGTTCGGTCGCCTTCAATCAACCTCTGACACCTGCCACCCAAACGTCACTGCTCGCACCGAGCAGTCAACCGGCTGAGAAGACCGACCTCCGAAGCGGGGCGGCAAAACCCAAGAGCCTCACGATCGCCCAAGCGACTCCATCGCTGATCGCAACCACCCGCGACGAAGCCAATTCCGCTCGCGCTGTGACAGTTGCCCCCGGTTCGGCGCCACTCGAGAGTAAAGCCAACTCGGAACCCGCCTCCGCAGTAACTGGGACAACCGAGCTTTCGGAAACCTTGAACAATTTGAAAAACGTGATTGCTAACTCAGAGAGCCTCGACCCGGCCGCCGAGTTTACAGCTGAACTTACGGCACTCGAACTATTAATTGAGCGGGTCAATGTTTTGGCGGCGAGTGAATCGGAGCCAACCGAGGCACAATCGCTGTGTGAACATCAACTCCAGGCGCTTGTCGCGACGCTCCGTCCCGAATCGCTCGATATCTCCCGCCCCGAAGGACGGCAGATTGCGACGCGAACGCTGGAGCATTTACGAGAGGCGATCAGCCAACTCGAAAAACTGGTCAGCTTGAAGATAACTCATGGAACGCTTTGCACCGAAGTTCGCGGCTTCGGCCAATACAAGCCGTTCAGTTCAATGGAGTTCCGCGTCGGCCAGCCAGTGCTGCTGTACTGCGAGATTGAAAACTTTTGTTCGGTCGAAGAGCAAGCTCAGTCGGATGTCTCGGATTATCGCACGCGGCTGAAAAGCAGCCTCGTAATTTGCCGCGAAGACGGAACGGTGGCTCAGCAAGCCGAATTTCCTGTAGTTGAAGACATTGCCCGCAATCGTCGCCGCGACTTTTATCTCTACGTGCCGTTTACTGTGGGCGAGTTATCCCCGGGCAAATATCGGGCTCATCTGATGGTCGATGATCTACAGGGCCGAAAGCAAGCCGTACTCGACCCGCCAGTTGAGTTCACCGTGCGCTAAAGACTTCTGGTTCCAAAGTCAGCCGTAGGGTGGGTCGTAATCGCGAGGTGCGCACTCCAACTCAAAAAAACATCGCCGCGTTGCGCACCCACCTTGCAGTGCAATTACGATTGGCCTCCAAAGTCAGCCGGGTCTTCGCGCCAGCCCCCGGTTCGGCAGCTAAGAAAAGACTGCGCTGGGCGCAGGTCTCCCGACCTCGCCCACGGTGCGGTATCTGTGCCCCCAGGCGGTTGAATCGACATCAGCAAACGGCTCTTCGCCCCGACAGGGCGCTTTATCGTAGCGTAGGGTAAGCGAGGCTCTGCGAGCGCAACCCTACGGACCGCCAACCCCCAATTCCCTTTTTCCCGCCGCCGCAGGCGGCGGTCCCAACGCGGTACGTGTTTTCGCCTCAGCGTCGAGCCGCAAGTGCCGCAAGGCGGCGACGTGCGGCTCGACCTAGACCAAATTGACTTGGTTCGTTTACGTAGGGTTTCACCCTACGCTAAGATAA
>JBJTQD010000215.1:0-1222 GCA_046075445.1 Planctomycetota bacterium | reverse complement strand
AAGACGTTCCTCGACTTGGCATCGATGAAAAAGCGTTTCGCAAAGGCCAGGATTACGTCACGCTGCTGGTGAATCTGGACACCAATACGGTCGAGGCCATCGCCGATGGAAACAGCACCGAGTCCGCAAACGCCTGTTTTTCGCAGCTTTCAACGGAGCAATTGAATTCCGTTCAGGCCATCGCGATGGACATGAGCGCGGCCTTCGTCAAAGCCGCCAAGGAATCAATTACATTGGCGGAGGAAAAGATTGTCCATGACCGCTTCCACGTCATGCAAATGGCCAATCAGGCAGTCGACCAGATTCGCCGAGCGGAAAACAAGGAACTGCTCGCCACCGGAGACGATTCTCTCAAAGTGACACGCTATCTCTGGCTAACTGGACAAGAAAACCTGACTACTAAACAGTCCGAGCGGTTTGAAGCAGTCTACCGAGCCTCCCTGAAAACGGGAAAGGCTTGGGGTTTCAAGGAACTGCTTCGTGACCTTTGGAACCACGACAGCATCTCGGAAGCCAAAGCCTTTTTCGATGATTGGTTCAGACGGGTCATCCGTACCAACCTGACTCCACTCAAGAAAGTCGCTCGCACCATCAAGGAACGACTCTCCAATGTGATCAACTACTGCCTCCTGGAAATCACCAACGCGGTAGCCGAGGGACTCAACAGCAAAATCATGTCCATCAAACGGCGAGTCGGCGGCTTCCGAAACCGTGAAAACTTCAAAACGCCTACCCTCTTTTACTGCGGCGGGCTGGATCTTCACCCACGCTAAACCCGGATGGACCCAGAAAAGCAGGCCTGCGCTCAGCTTTAGTGAGTTCTGCATAACGCTAGAGTCAGACTAGTTCTTTAAGATGGACCAAATCGCAATGAGGGAAAATCCAATGGAAAGGGTTAACTCTAGCCAAACCCAGCGTTGCTTTCGCTCGATGGGATAGGAAGAGAATGGAGTCGGACGATTTAGCTCAGTCATATGAAAATCACGATTGGGATAAACGCGAATAGGACGAACGCTTTGATTCAGAAGGTTGCGGCGAGTGACGCAACCATTGCAGAAGGGCCTTATCCGCAACTCTTCTGCAATCAATTGTTCAACGTGCGGGTTCAGATCGGATCAAAAGATGAAACGGTTATTGGTTGCAGTGTTTGCGTTGTTTCTGTTTTGTGGATGCGCTCAAGAATCGCAAGTTGCGTCGAACAATATGTCGATTGCGTCAAAGA
>JBJTQD010000214.1:0-540 GCA_046075445.1 Planctomycetota bacterium | reverse complement strand
CGGTATCAGCGCGAAAGCCGTGGTCATTATGTAGCCAATCTTGCTGCGGTCAACGAGAGTGCTTCGATGGCCCCCGTGCTTCGCGACTCAAACCAACCGATTTATCTAACTCAGACTCAGCGATTCCCCAACACACTGCTTTCAATAACTACCCCAATCGACCAAACCCCAGAGCAAATCGCAACGACAACCCCAAAGGACTGGAGCGAATCGGGGAGTCGTTGGGAGCTTGAGAAATTCGCTAACGCAGAGGCAAAACGGACTTGGCAATCGATGCGGCGTTATGCGGATTTGAGCGACCGGCAAGTCGATATCCCCGAGCCATTGACTTCGGAATTTACGAATCATCGAGATCGCAGACGACTGCTGGGTGAGCTTGTAAGGCTGTTGCTTGTCGAGTTGCCTTAGTGATCTGCAGGCGTGCAGTACTTCGACTCAAAGAGCTCCGTTTGTACCATCGTGTGGGACAAGTGACCGAGGGAATCGACGACCAGGTCTGGCTGGTAAGTTGTCAGTGAAGGTAAAAATGAACACTCGGAG
>JBJTQD010000213.1:0-8553 GCA_046075445.1 Planctomycetota bacterium | reverse complement strand
GTCTTCCATGTTGTAGTTGCCGAGCTCTTCGCCGGAGATTTCGGTGACACGGTCGTTGCCGTATTTGCGAGCGATCTCGATGAGGTCGTCGCGGATGATGGCATAGATGTTTGCGGGATCGCTAAGGATGGTTCGGTATTGCTCGATTTCGTTCAATATCTCGGCGTGTTCTTGGCTTAGTTTCTCTTGCTCCAGACCTGCCAACTGCCCCAACGTCATCCGCAGGATTGAGTCCGTTTGGACGGAGGTGAGTCGGTAAATGTCAGAGACACCGCGTTCGAGTTGGAAATCGGCGAATCCACGGGCACCGAGAGCCCGCTCCATCATCGACGCGGGGCATTCGACCCCCATAAGCTTTTCTTTGGCCTCGGCTTGAGTGCGGCTGGATCGGATAGTCGCGATGATATGGTCGATATCCGCGAGTGCCAGCAAGAGTCCTTCGACGACGTGCTTCCTCTTGCGTGCGGAGGAAAGCAAGAACTGGGTCCGGCGACGGATGACGGTGAATCGGTGCCGAATAAATTCCTGGAGAAGTTCTTTGATGTTGAGTTCGCGTGGCTTGCCGTCGACGAGAGCCAACAGGATGATCGAGAACGATTCTTGGAGTGGCGAAAATTGGAAAAGCTGGTTGAGAACAACATTGGGATCTGAGTTCTGTTTGATCTCGATCACCAGACGGACCGGTTCCTTCAAATCGCTTTCGTCCCGAATACCGGAAATGCCTTTGATCTTCTCGCTTCGGACGAGATCGGCGATTTTTTCAACCACGCGATCGCGTGCTTGTTGGAACGGAATGTCTCGCACCACCAAGCGAGATTTGCGGCCGTCCTCTTCGATATCGACATGGGAACGAACGACAATCGTCGACCTTCCCGTCGTGTAAGCTTGCCGAATGCCGTACCTCCCGCAGATGATACCGCCGGTCGGAAAGTCGGGACCGGGAATAATATCGCACAACTCAGGGATCGAGACTTCGGGATCGTCGATCACTTTAATCAACGCATTGCAGACTTCTCGCAAGTTGTGAGGTGGGATGCTGGTCGCCATCCCGACCGCGATCCCTTGGGCGCCGTTGACGAGCAAATTGGGGAATTTCGACGGAAGGACGACAGGTTCATTCCGACGTTCGTCGTAGGTGGGGATGAAGTCGACGGTATCGAGCTTGAGATCCTCGAGCATCATCGCTGCAGGAGCAGCCAACCGAGCTTCCGTGTACCGCATCGCAGCTGCAGGAAGACCAGCAATCGAACCAAAATTCCCTTGCTTGTCGATCAACACATGCCGCATGTTCCATTCTTGGGCCATTCGGACCAGTGTCGGGTAAACGATACTTTCACCGTGCGGGTGATAGTTACCGCTGGTATCGCCGGAAATCTTTGCGCACTTGACTCGCGCCGCGCCGGGGCTGAGGTTCAAGTCATTCATCGCGACCAGAATGCGACGCTGCGATGGCTTCAAACCATCCCGGACGTCCGGCAGAGCGCGGGCGACGATCACGCTCATCGCATATGTCAGGTAACTATCTTTCAGTTCCTGCTCGATCGGCAGGTCGAGGATTCGACCCTGCATATCGATTTCACCGCCTGAATTGCCACCTGAATTGCTGGAGTCGTTCGACAAGTTAATTCCCTTCCTAAGAGCCCAACCCCGAAGTGAAGTTGGGCCTATTCAAAATCGAAAACGATTGCGGGCAGAAAGCAGATTGCCTCTGGCCGACCGACGAGGAATTTGATCCCTGCGTTTGTCACGGTCCCGAGAGGCCACTGATTTGAATAATCAGTCGCGAAGGGTAGAAAATCCCGCGCACTGGCATTCATTCGATGAACCTGAAAGAGACCGAGCCAGTCATTGACTGGGTCCGTTTTGCAGTTCTCATCGTCCACTCAAACCACCCACCGAAGGGAGCGCAGAGCCTGTTAACAGAGGTCATTACTGGCCACTGTCCCACCGCGATTTTTGCTCTTCCCTTGCGAGTCGTAATTGTAGATTTTTTGGGCTTAATTCACAATCGGGGCGAGCCGCAGATCAGCCGCAAAAAAACGGGCTTTTTGGGATTTCGCCAGCCGTCTCGGCGGCCCTTTTTTCAAGGCTCCGAAAAGCCTTCCTTTGACCTGCTCCAACCGCTGCTCGATAATGACTCCGGCAGGCCGGATTTCAGCCGCCTGAAACTACCCCTCATCGCGGTTGCTCGATGTCTCAATCTCTCGCAGAAGTACTTCAGCAAGCCGCGTGGAACAATCGCGAGACGGCGCTCAAGTCGGCTTTGCTCGATCCGCCGCCGCGCCTGCCACGACTGATTGTGAATTCGCCGGCCGAGACCTCACAGGCAGCCTCTCCAAGCGATCCACCGCCCAACAGCGCTGGACGAGGACTTGCTTCGCAAGCTGCCGTGAAAGTTGGCGATCAAGCATTGCCTGTGGAGTCGGCTGACCCGCTCGTTACGAAAGTTCACCGCGTTGTGATCGATGGCCGCGAGTTCAGATTCGAAGGCAATGCAGTGCTTTGCCCCTGCCCCGACTGCCAGTCGCCAATGACAGTGCGGCTCTGGCTAGGTGTCGGCGATTGTTGGCGCTGCGGCTGCTCGCTGGAACTCGAACAGCAGGAACTGGAACAGCTCCGGAAACAGCGTCCCTTACCGGAACCACGCCGACAACTTGCTCCCCCTTTGCCGGCACCTGCCCCGCCGCCTCGCGCCGAGAAACAACTTTCTGCCTCCAGCGTGACACATCCGGCGGCACCGCAGGTCCCCACGGATGCGAAAGCAGAATCGCTGCGTAGCGAGCTCGACGAATTGCTCGAAGGCTCAAAGCTGGCGCAGCTGGTGCGCGGCGGTGTGAGCGGACTTCCGGCTTGGCTGGTCAGCTTTCTCCTTCATCTCGCGATCCTGCTGCTGCTGGCCATGATCGTGCTGCAGCAGACCAGCCCCGAGTCGCTGCGGATTGTGCTCTCGGCGTTTGTCGACAAGTCTCGGACCGAAGGGGGTGAAATTCGGCTCGACGACCCGCGAAAAAAACTCGCCGACGACCAGTTGTTGCCGCCCGAAGCCGAAGTTGCCGCCGAAGACGCCCGCGAGTACGAGCAAGCGGTCGCCGACGCGCGGGAACTGGCCAGCGACCCGCTGCCGATCGCTCCCCTGCCCGACCTCGACAGCGTACGAAAAAACTTGACCGTTGAAGCTGGTCGCGTTCCCTCGTTCGCCGTTCGCGACCCGAGGCTGAGAGCGGAATTGCTAGAGAAAGCCGGGGGCACGACGCTGACCGAAGCCGCCGTTGCGCGCGGGCTGCGCTGGCTTGCTTCGGTTCAGAATCAAGATGGCAGCTGGAGCCTCGCCAAGTACGAGCGACACGACCGGCCCGGAAACGAAGGGGACGCTGCGGGGACTAGCCTTGCGCTGCTCCCCTTTCTCGGCGCCGGACAAACACACGAAGCAGGACGCTATAAAACGCAAGTTGCCAAAGGACTCGCCTGGCTGGTCGCTAACCAAAAACGCGACGGCGACTTGCGGGCGAACTTCAGTGGACAAGCCGGGATGTACGCGCACGGTCAAGCCACGATCGTGCTCTGCGAAGCCTTCGCCATGACGGGCGATGAAAAGCTCCGTGAGCCAGCTCAGAGAGCGGTTGATTTCATCCAGCGAGCACAGCACTTCGAGGGAGGCTGGCGATACCAGCCCGGCGAGTCGGGTGACACCAGCGTCTTTGGCTGGCAACTGATGGCCCTGCAAAGCGCACGAGCAGCTCGCGGCGGAATCAGCGTCAACAAAGAGACCTTGCAACTGGCTGACTACTACCTCGACCTCGCGTCCAAGCCGCGGGGTCAGTCGCGTGTCCCCGCCGGGGCACTCTACCGTTACCTCCCCAACGATGGCTCGTTCACTCCGGCGATGACGGCCGAAGGATTGCTCTGCCGAATGTACCTTGGGTGGAGCCGGAATAATCCGCGGTTGATGGCCGGAGTCCGCTGGCTGGTCGAAGAGCACCTCCCCGCAAAAGACAAACCGAATTTGTACTACTGGTACTACGGGACGCAGGTTTTACATCACTACGGCGGTCGCGAGTGGGAGAAGTGGAACTCGGCGGTCCGTGACCTGCTCGTCGAGAGCCAACAAAAGACCGGAAATCATCCCGGCAGCTGGGAACCGGGGCAGTTTGAATGGGGCGCACAGGGAGAGCGGATCTTCGTTACTTCGCTGGCAGTCTGTACACTCGAAGTCTACTATCGACACCTTCCCCTGTTCGAACCGCTGGTTCTCGATGACTGATTCGACACAACATGCTTTGCCCGGCGAGAAAATCGCACGCCCCAAAATCTGGCGACTCCGGACCCGGGAACTCGATTTAAGCAACCGCCCGCTGCTGATGGGCATCGTCAACGTGACGCCCGACAGTTTCTCCGATGGGGGTAAGTGGAGTGATACCGATCAAGCGGTACAGCATGCGCTGCGGCTCCTTGCTGATGGAGCTGACATTCTCGACATCGGCGGCGAAAGCACGCGGCCCTATAGCCAACCCGTTTCACTCGCTGAGGAACTCGACCGAGTCATTCCAGTAATCGAGTGGCTCGCCAAGGAGACCTCTGCGCCGATTTCGATCGACACCAGCAAAGCCGCTGTCGCCGCAGCAGCCCTCGCTGTCGGCGCGGAGATCATCAACGATGTGACGGGACTGCACGGCGATCCCGAAATGATTTCCGTCGCGAGCAGCAGCGGCGCGGGGGTATGTGCAATGCACATGCAAGGGACGCCGCAGACAATGCAGGACAATCCGCACTACGAAGATGTCGTCCACGAGATTCGCGATTACCTCGCCCGCACCCGGGATTGGCTGGTCGCCGGCCGCATCGACCTCGCGCGGATCTGCCTCGACCCGGGGATCGGTTTCGGCAAAACACACGCTCACAACTTGACGCTCGTCCGTGAGATCGCCGCCTTTCACTCGCTCGGTACGCCGCTGCTGGTTGGACACTCCCGGAAAGGTTTTATCGGGAAATTGCTCGGCGCCCCGAATCTCGATCGCGATGCGGGAACGCTCGGAATCAGTCTCTATTTGGCTTCGCAGGGCGTACAGGTAATCCGGGTACACGAAGTAGCGCAAACGCGTCAGGCGATGGAGACGTTTCTTGCAACGCAGGGATGAAAGACAGGCTTTGCGGAACGCGGAATGTGGAAAAACCTAATTACCCTTTTGAAAGGGCTCGGAACCATGCTCACTCAAAAGTCCCATCGGTCCCAAAAGTCCCAATGGTCCCACCCCCTACTCGCCCTGACTCCGCGTCGCTTTCCTTGCGGCAAAAATCTCCTCGATGGATTCTCCTTTCGGCGCAGTTGTCTTTCGCTGGGCCTTCAATTCTTCAAGGACGCGCTCGGGAACTGCCGCTGAAGGAGCCACCAATTCGCGACAAGCGCGCATCAGACAGACCACCATCAGTGCTCCGGCCGCAAGCGAGACAATGATCGTCGCGCTCGCCAATGCATCGCCATTGACGACTGCGAGACTCCCAGTTGGTTGTGAAGTCTCAATAAACCAACTGAGCCACCACCACCAATTGCCACTAAGTAGAACCGAAAAACTCGAATCAAAACCCGAAGCCGCGTCGCTGGTGACAAAGTTATGTAGGGAGAAGGTGAACACACTGACCAGCGAGAAGACAAACATCATCGTCAGCAAGCCGGCAAATGGGCTCAGTCGCCGCTTGCCGCGAATCCAGCTTACGACCAGCCAACTGAGCGAGAGGTAGAAAATGGCGTGCATCGCATTTCCCACAAAGAAAGAAGCTGACTGGATCAGAAAACCAAAATCAAAAAGCTGATTCGCCCGATAGTCGGCCTGCACTTCGATCAGCCAGAAAATTGTGGCCCAACCCAGGATTTGCGTCAGCACAAACAGATATCCCCGCCCCGGCCCGGGCATCAGCAGACCGCGGAAAGACTGGCCCAGCAGCGACTTCGGCAACTCGCGTCTCACCCGCTCAGACATCCCCGGGTTCTCACCGCAAATCAGGCTGCCCATCAGCAACCAATAATGAGCCGAAAAAACGGCCGCCAAGGTTGTGAGTTGGCGGTCGTCGGTAATCGGCCCGAATTGCGCCAGGCGGATCCCGAAAAACGCGCCCAAGATAATCATGTGCTGAATCAAAAGGGCGAAGCGAATTTTCGAACTCCGGTCATCTGCCGGAAACGAAATCAACGCCGCAGCCGCTCGATAACAAACCCAACCGGTCGTTGCCACTACCAAGAAGATGAAGTTAAGGAAACTCCTTCCGCCGGTGTCGTCAAGAAAAGCAGAACCGAGCATCTGGCTCTGAAATGTGGTCCAGCCCAGCGTGCAGAGGATCAGGAGGAAGAGCAAGCCCAGTGCGATTACCCAGCGACCTGAAGTGAATTTGGTTAAACCTGCCGCCATCACGCCGAGCGAGCACAAGGCAATCGAACCGACGATTTGATAGCCGATGAACGAGAACATCTCGCCCAAATCGACGCCCCGAAGGAGATAGGTGAAAGCAATGCAGGGAACGAGCACCGAAAGGTAAAGCAACATTTGCAGCAAGCTACTGACCAGCTTGCCGTTGATGATTTGTTTCGGCGTCATCGTCGTTATGGTCAGCAGCTGAATCGTTTCCCCATCCAATTCGCTGGCCAGCGATCGAAACGCGGCGAAAGGGACAATCAGGAAGAGCGGGAAGGTGAGAATCGTCATGTAGCCAACCAACATGTTCAGGCCTGAGGTATTGGCTGACGTGGCCAACTGCGAGCTAACGCCGAAAAACGACCAGAGCAGCGTGGCCAGCAGCAACAGCAGGAAGGTCCAGAGAAATTGACGGCTCTTGAGCGCCTGTCGGCACTCCTTCAGCAGGATCGGGCTGCAGCGGTCCGCCAGCCAACTTGCCGCGCGGTCGTACCAAGTCAGCGGTTCGCTCGTCAGCAGGCTCAATTCCGGGGCTACTTCAGGCGCACTCATTGGACATTTCCTCTGGTGACTTTCAGGAAAGCCTCTTCCAGTGAGCGGGGACGCGGAGCGAAGCTAGTCACCTGAAATCCGGCGGTCACTAGCTCGCGCAGGATCTCCGCTTGCTGCTCAGGCTGATCGGCAAGTTCGAATTCCAGTGATTGCCCGTCGAGCGCGCGGACTTCGAGTTGATGTCGCTCCTTCAGGTAGCCGCTGATCGAGGCGCTGTCGCCAAGGAAACTGACTTGGACGGGGACTTTGACTTCGCTCGGCGCGTGATGCTCGAACGATTGACCACGCAGAATCTGTTCGACCGTTCCTTCGGCCAGCAGTTCTCCCCGCTCGATGATTGCCACGCGATCGCACATCTCAGCCAGTTCAGTCAGGATATGGCTGCTAATCAGCAGCGACTTTCCCTCGGCCGCCAACTGCCCAATCATTTCCTTCAATTCGATTCGAGCCCGGGGATCGAGTCCCGCCGCTGGTTCATCGAGAATCATCACCTTCGGGTCATGGACCAGCGCTCGACCGAGACAGAGCCGCTGCTTCATTCCCTTGCTCAAGCCACTCATCGGCTTGTGCTGCATATGCCTCATCCGGGTAAAGTCGATAACTCGGTTGACGGCGCGGAGTCGCTCTCGCCCCACCAGCCCATAGGACCGGGCAAAGAAGTCGAGATACTCGACACAACTGACATTCGAGTAAGCCCCGTAGGCGTCCGGCACGAAGCCGATCCGCGAGCGGACCCGGTCGGGATCATTGACGACCGAGAAGCCGTCAATAAAGGCGTCGCCCAAATCGGGTTCATCCAGCGTGGCCAGAATTCGCATCGTCGTCGTCTTGCCGGCGCCGTTGGGCCCGATAAAGCCGAGAATCGAACCGGCTGGAACATTGAACTGCAGCGCACGCACGGCGCAGGTCGAACCGAACCAGCGAGTCATCTCGCGGATCTCGATCATCGGCCGAGTTGGATTGACGTGAGCGTTACCAGTTACCATGAATCAGGTGCAGTTGGTGTTGGTACTTGGCGTAATCTTTGAGTTGACCAGCCCCGGGAAAATCCTTGAGCACAGCGAAGTATTGCCCGTCTTGAATCAGCTGTGAGTTGATCAGTTCGGGGCTCTCCAAGAGAACAATCAATCGCGATTCCGGGCTATTCGTACCCAAAATTTCGCTAGGAGTGCTCCAGTTTCTCGGAGCCGTTTTCTTTGTGGCTTCTTGGATAACCGGTCGAATGTTCGCCTGAAAACCATCTGGCGAAGACTTTGTACATGTGGCCGTCTCTTCGGGGCCGAGGGGGCCGACTTCGTACCACTCGTTTTCGATCCTCAACAAAGCGCCGACCAGCGGGCCGCCCAAACGATTGGTTACCGTGACCGTGGTCTCGCCGTTGGAATCTTTGCGATTCACATCGAGTCCCACGGTAACCGCTTGAACCGAAGCCGTGGCAATCTGGTGGGGCGTTCGCGCTTGAATCCAATTGGCTGAAAGCCGGGAGCCTCGCTCCGAATACTGGAGTTGTTGAATGTCGCGACCTTGATAGGAGCCCGCGAAAAATGCCTCGCTCTCCTCGCCTGTATAGTTGCGTGGATTGGTCCCGGAGAAAACG
>JBJTQD010000212.1:0-2805 GCA_046075445.1 Planctomycetota bacterium | reverse complement strand
CGTTGGATAGTGATCACGAGCAAGGGTAACTCTATCATGACGGCCAAGCCGAGTCCCTCGCCTTTGAGTGCGATCCCCGGGCCGCTGCTGGTCTTGACGCCCATCGCTCCGCCAAAAGCGGCTCCGATTATTGAGCAGACTGCCGCGATTTCATCTTCCGCTTGGAAAGTCCGAACGCCAAAGTTTTTATACTTGCTCAGCTCGTGCAGCACATCGCTGGCCGGGGTGATCGGATAGGAACCGAGAAACAGTTGCTTGCCGCTGAGCTGCGAAGCGGTCATCAAACCCCAAGCGAGCGCCTGATTTCCCATAATGTTGCGATAAGTGCCCGGCTCGAGTTTCGCCGGTGCAACTTGGAACGTCGAAGCAAAATGCTCGGTCGTCTCGCCGTAGCTCCAACCTGCTTGGAGCGCCTTGCGATTGGCCTCTGCCAAGTCCTGCTTGCCGGTGAACTTCGCCTCGATGAACCGCAGTGTTGGCTTAACGTCGCGGCCGAAGAGCCAATAGACCAAGCCCATTGCGAAGAAGTTCTTGCACTGGTCGGCTTGCTTGACCGAGAGCCCGGTTTCTTCGACGGCCTTGCGGGTCAACTCGGTCATCGGAATCTCGATCACTCGATAATCCTTTAGGCTCCCGTCCGTTCGCGGGTCGACGCTCAGCTTGGCCAGCTTGAGGTCCTTCGCATCAAAGTTGTCAGAGTTGAGAATCAGGATTCCTTGCTTCCGCAGGTCGCCCAGATTGGTCACGAGGGCCGCTGGGTTCATTGCGACCAGAGCGTCCAGCCCATCGCCCGGGGTGAAGATTTCCTCAGCCGAGAAGTGGACCTGAAATCCGCTGACACCTGCCCGAGTCCCGCGAGGAGCGCGAATCTCGGCCGGGAAGTCCGGAAAAGTTGCAACGTCGTTTCCGCTCAGCGCCGACGTGTTCGTCAACTGGGTGCCGAGTAGCTGCATGCCGTCGCCTGAGTCGCCGACCAAGCGGACAGTGATCTCGGAGACCGATTGGACAGGCTTTTGCGAAGACGCCTGAACTTCAAATTGCGTTGACATCTGCTCGTTTCAAAACCTTTAACTTTTGAAAAACAGGCTGAGTGAAATGCTTGAGCATCGCGGCACGAAGTGGCTCTCTCAGCAATCGCCTCGGGTGGTATTTCGACAAGGGACAATTCGAGTTGCAGGTGAAGCAGTTCGACACAAAACAGCGGACCAGTGCGTTCAGCTTTAGGTGCTTGTGTCAGGTCACCAGCCCTGTAAGAACTGTGACAAAAAGTCCCGCCTCCCGCGAATAGTTTCGCATACCCATACCGTTTTCGAAAGAGGTTTAAATCTGATAGACTTCGTGGGAGACGGCGGTGGAATTGCCGGTTTTAGGACCCTGCCAAGAGGGGCACGGCGCCGCCGCAGAGTTCGACTGGCAAGGCAAAGGCTCCGGCCGTAGATCCCAAACCGAGGGCTTACACGCTCGCCGAAGAACCCGGCCGGAGCGACCGACGAAAAGCCCGGCCAACGCGAAGACGTCAATCGGCCGTGAAAAGTTCACTGGTTCAATCGCCAAAGTTGCCACTGCGTTCAGCTGAAAATAAACAACTGTCTATCCACGTTAACCATTGAATATAGAGAACAGAGGCTCATGGAATCCACACTCGTATTGCTCAAGCCTGATTGCATCCAGCGTCGCTTGATTGGCCGCATCATTTCTCGCTTTGAAGAAAAGGGGCTGAACGTCGTCGCGATGAAGATGATGCAAGTCACTCCGGAACTTTCGAAGCAGCATTATGCTGAGCACGTCAGCAAGCCGTTCTATCCGAATTTGGAGAGCTTCATCACTGCGGCTCCGATCGTCGCGATGGTTCTGGAAGGGCTGGATGCGATTCGCGTCGTCCGCGAGATGCTTGGCAAGACCAACGGCCTGCAAGCTGCTCCGGGAACCATTCGCGGTGACTTCTCCAGCAGCCGCCAGATGAATCTTGTACATGCTTCGGATGGACCAGAAGCAGCGACTCGTGAGATCAACCTCTACTTCAACTCGAACGAGATCTGCCGTTACAACGTCTGCCTGACACCATGGTTCCGCGCCGGCGACGAAGGTTAAGCGACGAAAATTCGACGACTTACTTACTCGCGAGACAGCTCAGCCCTAAAAATGGCTGGGCTGTTTTTGTTTTGAGCCTGCAGCCTTTCAGCTTTTCCATCGGTTCGAAAGTGGATGGGCGAGTCGCGGCGAGATGAAGCCGCAAAGAAGCACATCAACAAATTCCACAGCTGCCCGCCTCACGCCAAGCGGTTCGCTTTATCGACTACATTCGCCTTACGGAAAGATGTAGCGGAACAAATTCCGCACGGGCTGGCCATCAACGTAAGCAGTCGGTTGGCCGATCAAGCCACGTCCGAGGTAAGTCCCAGGCGGCATGTTTTGAGTCGCCACGATGGGCTGGAAATTGCCGGTCAAATACGGATAGTAGGCAGTCGTTTGAGCCGCGCCCGCGGGAGCGACTGCACCCGGGGCAGCGTTTGCTGGACCGCTCGCCGATGTGGTGTACGAAGTTGGTACCGTACCCGGAAGCGGAGCAGGGGGGGCAAACGGAATCGTGGGGACGCCCGGTGTGTAGGGCGGAGCTGTGTAGGGCGGAGCTGTGTAGGGCGGCACGGTGGCAACCGTACCGTTGGGTTGACACTGGCAATTGGCTGGTGCTGCAGCGACCGGCGGTTTGAATGAGTTGTTGCTGGTGATGCCAAGTGTCGGCTGAGTAACGACCGGTACGCCGCCGGGCGTCATTCCCACCCCATTGTTTGGCACCCAAACCCA
>JBJTQD010000211.1:0-2209 GCA_046075445.1 Planctomycetota bacterium | reverse complement strand
TCGACTGGGCTTGGTCCCTGGGGCTCGCTGTCGTCGCCGTCCTTGCGATTGTGCTTTCCGGGTTCGACAAGGTTTCATTCGTCATTGCGGGTTTCTTCGGCCTTGCGAGCGTGCTGTCCGTATTGCGGCAGATGGGCGTAGTGAAAATGGACGTCGAGATTCCCGTGCTCGTGCTTGCCTCAGGGGTGCTTTTGATAGCCGCAAGAAGCAACGCAATTCCCCTGCCTCGGTGGATCCTCAAGGGCTAACCACACGATGCAAAGGACTCGCAGGCATCGTCGTGGGTGATTGCGGACCCGAGGGCCGCGAGCCTTTGAGCTTGGTCGTTCGCTGATAACGTCCTCCATGCCCGAAGCCCGCCTAAACGAAAGGATCGTCCGATGAACAACGAAGCACATGTTCGTTCCCTAATCCGCAGCTCGATCCGTCGCGCTATCGTCGAAAGCAGTGCGGCGGCAATCATCCTTGCTGCCTTCGCTGCCCTTCTGCCCGGAATCCCCGCTGGAACGCCTGCCTATTTCGGATGCCTTCTAATCATCGCGGGTGCCGGCTTTGTCGCAGGCGTCGTGTGGTCTCATGCGTTGAGCTACCACATGCTCTCGAGCCATCCGGCAAGTGATGTGAGCTTCTGGCGAGCTGCTTTCCAAGCTCAAGCTCGATTGCTTCGCCTTGTGCCGGTTTGGTACTGCGCGCCCCTTGGGCTGGGCTGCATCCTATTCGTGACCCCGAGATCGGACGTGGGCCACACGTCGTTCCTGCTACACAGCAGCATGATCGTGGCTGTTGCCGTCGCCGTTGGCTTGTTGAATCGATCAGCCGCGCGTAGTATCGATGAAGCGGCAAGTCTTTTGGCCGAGTGATCTCGCCTTAAAGCATCGCAGCAGCGAACGAAGCGATGCAGCGGACTCGCGATAAAATCGGTCCCGATGGAAAGTCCAAGGTCGCGAGCCGCTGATCGCGATCTTTCGCCAGGAGATGAATGATGATGCGAAATGCGATCAATGCGACCTTCGCAATACTTGTATGCGTTGTCTGTGTTTCCATGTTTTCCGCGGCGGACGAGCAGTCGAAACCAAAAACCGTTGACTTGGCTGAGATTGTCGCTGGTCGAGTGGAGATTGTCGGGCTATTAGGTCTGCCAATCGGAGAAGTGGTCGACTTACGTGGCGTTTGGGTCGAACCGCCAAACGTTTCTAGCTCGAAAGAGCCCCGACGATTTGAGGTGACGCATGTAAATGGAAGCCGATTACAGAAACCTATTGCATACTTTCCCCATGCCGTCCATCAATGGCGTCGGGATCAGGTTGTTTCGAAAACTGGTGACGTATGGGACATGATCGCATATGAATCAATTGAGGTACGACAGCACTCTCGTCTTCGCGAAAGATTGAAGCAGTCTGCTGCTGCAGACTACAGTGGGAACCTTGCGTCGATCTTAGGCGAGGTCGTTAAGGTCAACTCGCAATGATTGAGAGTCCGATCCCCAATTCAACTAATGGCGAACCAACGATTGCACCCAAGCGGCGATCAGGTGCACTAACAAATCAATGCTTCATCCCGCCGCTGGGTGAATCGAACCGTTACCGCTGAAGGTTGTTGGAATGCCTGAAGACTCAAACGAAATGCAAGCGAAGATTCAAGCACTTGAGAAAGAAGTCGCATTTCTCAAACAGACTGTGCCCTTTCGTGGCGTCCGAAAGCGATCTAAGACCGTAATCTGCGGTTTGCCGCTTTACGACATTGCGACTGGACCTGATCCTGATCGGGGCGAGATTCGCGGACATGCTCGAGGAATTATTGCGATCGGCGATATAGCGACGGGGTTCCTTGCTCTCGGAGGCATGGCAAGAGGATTCTTTGCAATTGGCGGTGGTGCGATTGGCGTTGTCGCAATGGGTGGTGGTGCAATTGGACTTGTCGCGCTCGGCGGTGGGGCGATTGGACTGCTTGCATTTGGTGGAGCAGCGATTGGTGTGGTCGCGTTCGGGGGTGGTGCTTGCGGATACTATGCTTGCGGTGGCGGAGCGTTTGGCAAATACGTAATGTCCGCTACGGAGCAGAATCCAGAGGCTATTCGATTCTTCAAGTCATGGATTCCAGGAATCGAGGACATGATGCGTCAGAGGATGCGGTAACAAACGCATGCACCGGAGTTGCGGTCGGTGCGTTTTCGAAATGGAAGCATTACTGGCCGCAACCCGGTGATGCG
>JBJTQD010000210.1:0-1012 GCA_046075445.1 Planctomycetota bacterium | reverse complement strand
CCGCCAGTAACACTTCGTCGAAAACTAGTCGTTCGCGGGATACCTTCCGAAAATGGTTTCGCAATACGTTTTGCGCAACCCCCAAGACCCATCCATCGAATGGACGGCTGGAGTCATAACTGCCGTAAGACTTGAGAACGGCGACGGCAGTTTCCTACAGCAGATCATCTCGGTCCGCCTTGCTGGGAACGATGCTTCTCAAATAAGCCGAAACCAAGGGCTGAGCCAAGGTCCAATGGCGAATCGCTTTCAATGAATGTTGCGAATCATCGTCTGACATCGAGTTAACTTTTCATCCCCACCCCTGGTTACGGCCAGTCTCCTCACTAGGTATTAACCAGCCGAGCAAATAACGTGACAAGAAAAACTAATGAACGAATGAAATGATTGAAAATAGCGTTTCTTAGTCTGGGCTTCTCGCCAGCCCCTTTTGGGTAGCCACATTCCTCGCCCTCCTCAGCCGGGTCCTTGTGCCAGCCCACGGTTCGGCAGCTGAGGATTCACGTAACCAACTTGAACTTCACAAAGGCCTTCGCAGAGCCTTGGGAAAGTGCCACCCAGACTCGCGTCTGTCGCTAACTTGACTGGAACACACAAACACGCGTTCGGCTGGGCAAAAGCCTAAAAAACCATTTCCCGGCAGGATCAAGAAACGCTATTCTGGAGACTCCGCGGTCGCTCTGCCAACCACGCCTTTACGAATCCCACCCATGAAGCCTGCTTTCCTTTTACCGCAGACGATTTTTGCACTCCTGCTCACGGGCATTTTCGCATCGCCAGCAGTCTGTCAGTTACTTGAACCAGCGAATCCCCCAGGCCCGGACATTTTGCTCAGGGAGTTCCGCCCTGAGTCGACCTTGGTTGTCCCCGAGACGAAACTGGCTCATGCCGCCTTTCCGGCAATCGACCTGCACACCCATTTTCGTTTGCGCATGCGGGAAGCGACTCCGGAAGATTTGGGGAAATATGTTCGAGAAGTGCTCGACCCAAATCAGATTGCGGTTTGCGTTAG
>JBJTQD010000209.1:0-1961 GCA_046075445.1 Planctomycetota bacterium | reverse complement strand
CCGGCGAAACTTCGGCTTCACTCAAACTCTCCAGTGACGCCGACGAACCGTCACTCGCTCCACTCCGCTTCTCGATCGATGCCCGAACCAACAGCATCATCGCGACCGGCTCCGAAGGCGATCTGCGAATTATCGAAGCCTTACTCCTACGACTGGACGAACGGGAATTCTCTCAGCGAAAGAACACCGTCTACCGCTTGAAAAATGCCCCAGCTGTCGACGTCGCTCTGGCAATCAACAATTTCCTCCGCAGCGAACGACAAGCACAAGAAATCTCACCCGGCACACTCAGCCCCTTTGAGCAGATTGAGCGCGAGGTTGTCGTGGTCCCCGAACCAGTAGGAAATCGGCTGATCGTCAGCGCCACGCCGCGTTACTACGAAGAGATCGAGCGACTGATCGAACAACTGGACGAACCGCCACCCCAAGTCGTCATCCAAGTCTTGATTGCCGAGGTCTCGCTGGAAAACGTAGATGAATTCGGCGTCGAACTTGGGCTTCAGGATTCCATCCTCTTCGACCGCAGCTTGCTCGATAACTTGATTACAACAACCCGAACGACGAATTTCTCAACCCCCTCCGGAATCGTCACCACCACAGAACAGGTGATTCAGTCCGCAACCAATGAACCTGGTTTTAACTTCAACAACACACCGTTGGGGAATAGCGGCAGCCAAAAGTCTCTCGCCACCAGTAACTCTGTTGGCGGACAGGGACTTAGCAATTTCGCTGTCGGTCGAATGAACGGCGAACTCGGCTTCGGAGGACTCGTGCTCTCGGCCAGCAGTGAAAGTATCAGCATGCTCCTGCGAGCCTTGGAGGAATGCAAACGACTGGAAGTGCTCTCCCGCCCACAAGTCAGAACGCTCGATAATCAACCCGCCTTCATCCAAGTTGGTCAACGAGTTCCCCGAATCGTTGGCTCAACAGTCAACCAAAACGGTCAGTCTAACGCGATCACTCTCGAGAACGTCGGCTTGATTCTCGGTGTCACACCACGGATCAGCCCCGACGGCGCGGTCGTCATGGAAGTTGACGCCGAACGGTCAGCCCTCGGCCCCGAGAGCGATGGTATCCCAGTCTCGATTGCACCAGACGGCAGCGTGATCCGTTCCCCCCGCATCGACACCACCACTGCTCAAGCTACGGTTTCAGCCTCATCCGGTGAGACCATTATTCTCGGCGGCTTGATTACCAAAAAGACGCTGACTATCGACCGCCGAGTGCCACTCCTTTCAAAGATTCCGCTGCTGGGCAACTTCTTCCGTTACGACCTCAACCACCAAGAACGCGCAGAGTTATTGATCATCTTGACTCCTTACGTGATCCGTGGGCCAGAGGATGAATACCGCCTGAAGCAGGCCGAGTACTCTCGAATGAGCTGGTGCATCTGTGATGCCGAGGCAATTCATGGCGACATCGGCGCGACCGTAGGTCCCATTCCCGCGCTGGTCGATGGTCCCGACACCCAAGTTATCTACCCTGAAGGCGCGGCGTTAACGACCGATTCCAACGGACAGGAAAATTCGCTGCCGTCTGAGAACGATGATTCAGGCCTCGAACAGCCGATGCCGCGTGAAAGGGATACTCCGCAAACCCCACCGCCACCCAAAGCGCAGCGCGAGCTGCCACCTCCAATCGTGACGCCAGCCAACCGAGACCAATCGTCTCTGGGGCCCCGCGATCAGCTCAATCAACCTGATCGTTCGCGCTAAAGTCACCAACTGAAACAAATCCGCGAAGAACCAACATTCTTCGAAATCCGACGAGATGAATCATGCCAGACGTTAACAAGCCAAACTCAAGCCGCTCACTCGCCAGGACATTCCATTTTTGGATCTGCTTGTGGCTCGTTTGCCTTACTGGATGTCAGACGTTTGACGCCAAAGCGCCATTTCCCTGGGAGAAGGAAAAGGATAAGCCCCAACCCGACAAGATCATGGCTGTCTGGACCGATGCCG
>JBJTQD010000208.1:0-1075 GCA_046075445.1 Planctomycetota bacterium | reverse complement strand
CGAAGCAATGCACGGAAGTTGTTGGGGTTGGAGAAGGTCGGGGGTTGAAGCTGCGATAGTAGATTCGCACCGCAGTGAGGCTTGTTGTGAGTGGTCAATGATTTTCGCGGTTGCGACTCGCCCTACGGAGAAGAGAGGAGCTTGAGATGGCGATTGAAGTTGGGCGGAGAGGGTTTATCGCTGGTGCGGTTGGTCTGGTGACGGGAGGGATTGCCTCTCCAGACCGGGAACGAAATCTGAGGCACCGGAGGACGAAGTTCAGTCTCGCGGCGTACGGCTATCGGGATTTGCTGAATGTCAAGCAACCGCAGATGTCGCTGTTTGAGTTTGTCGACGAGTGCGTCGCGTTTGGTTTGGAGGGGACCGAACTGACTTCCTACTACTTTCCGGACGACGTCTCCGACGAGTTTCTGCGGAAGTTAAAGCAGCACTGTTTTCGTCAGGGAATTGAAGTCTCGGGAACGGCGATCGGCAATGACTTTGGGTTTCCAGCCGGGCCGGACCGCGACAAGCAAGTTGCGCTAACACGCCGCTGGATTGAACGAGCCGAAATCCTCGGCGCGCCGGTGATTCGGATCTTTGCCGGACACCAGAAGCCGGGCGTTGATGCGGCGGAAGCGGACCGCTTGATGATTGCAGGAATGGAGGAGGCGTGTGCGTACGCGGGCGAGCACGGCGTGACGCTGGCATTGGAGAATCACGGCGGCCCGACGGCGACTGCCGATGGTTTGCTGAAGTTTGTCGAGGCAGTGAAGAGCCCGTGGTTTGGAGTCAATCTCGACACGGGAAATTTTCATTCGGACGATGTGTATGGAGATTTGGCTCGCGTGGCACCTTATGCCGTGAATGTACAGGTGAATGTTTCGATTACGGAAAAGGGAGTAAAGCAGCCCGTTGACTTCAAACGCCTGGCGAAAATTTTGCAGGCCGCCGAGTACAAGGGTTACGTGGTACTTGAGTACGAAGAGGCAGAAGAGCCGCGTGGCGCGTGCAAGCGTTATTTGGAGGAGCTGCGAGTGGCGTTTGCGGAGGGGTAGGGCGAAATGCGGGATTTTGAACTCGCGCTCGGCGCGGG
>JBJTQD010000207.1:0-1200 GCA_046075445.1 Planctomycetota bacterium | reverse complement strand
CTGGTCCCAGGCCCGGAAGGTAAAATCGGCTGTCGTCGCGTTTTGGGCATTGGGGACGAAGCGAATCGAGTCGGTTGCCCGAAGCAAAAGAGCCGATGTGTTGGAGACAACTCCGACGGCATTCCAAGTGCCCCCGCCATCGGTTGAGTACTGCCAAGTTCCATTGCCGCTGTTGAGGCTGGTGATCGCAATCCCCTCGACAGCCCCCGCATCAACATCGGTAATGCGGTCCCCGCCAGCGCTAGTGATAATCGCAGCAATTGTGTTGCCGGTGTTTGAGGTTTGGTCCTCGTTGATCGTAGTCAACGTCATCGTGCCGCTGTTGTCGAGCACCGGTGCGTCATTGACGCTGGTGACTACAATTTGGGCTGCGGCATTGTTGGTTGAGAAAGCCGTCGTGCCCCCGGAACTAGCAGTTGTCGCATACCTTGGCGTGGCATTCGAGGAAGCAGTATCGCTGGTTTGATCCCAAGCCTTGTAAGTAAAGGTTGCGGTTTCGCCGTTCTGACCGTTGGGGATGTAGCGGACCTGAGTCGCGGAACTGATCAGCAGGGCGTTGGTGCTGGAGACCGCACCGAAGTTCGCCCAAGTCGCGCCATCGGTGGAGTATTGCCACGTGCCGTTGCCAGTGACGGCGGTGATCGCCAAGCCGCTGAGGGCACTCGTATCGACATCCGCCCAGCTCGCGCCGGTGAGAATCGCCGAAGCGAGCGTGCCCGAAGAGGTTGTGTCTTCGTTGGTGCCGCTCAGGTTATGGGTGTAACCGTTGGTGATTGTCGGAGCATCGTTGAGGCTGGAGACATTGATTTGAGTATGCGAATTGTTGCCAGAGAACGCTGTCGTACCTCCAGCCACAACAGTCGACGCGTAGCTGGGGGCTCCGTTGACCGAAGCTGTTCCGCTGGTCTGATCCCATGCTTTATAGCTGAATTGAGCCGTCTCACCGTTTTGTCCGTCGGGAACATAGCGGATTTGAGTGCTCGAGCTGAGCAGCAGGGAGTTGCTGCCCGAAACTACCCCGAAGTTTGTCCAAATCACACCATCGGTGGAATATTGCCAGTTTCCATTCGCGTTGGTGGAAGCCACTGCAATACCACTGAGCGCGCCGGTATCGACATCGGCGTAACTAGCTCCAGCGATGATTGTGGAGACGAGTACCGTCGAGGAGGTTGTGTCCTCGTTGATCCCCGTGAGCATGTA
>JBJTQD010000206.1:0-13163 GCA_046075445.1 Planctomycetota bacterium | reverse complement strand
ACCAAACCTGAATCGCCAAAGCAAGTTTGATGTCCAGTCGGTCTTCGACTTGACGGCGGACCAAATCGACGAGCCTCATAAAATCCGCGCTGCTAGCACCCGACTGTGCAACGAAATAGTTGCAGTTGCGGTCGAGGATTTCAACGTTCCCGACTTGGGTTCCCTTCAAGCCTGCGCGTTCAATCAATGAAGCAGCGCTCTCTCCGCCATGGTCTTTGAAAACATAGGCGGCTGGCTGGCCAATCGCCGGTTGGCTGGCGCGGCGAACAATCCAGTTTTTCTGCATTCTGCGAGTCAGTTCGGCCGGTGACTCTTTTTCGAATTCAAACGTAGCCCGCAGAATAACGAGCTCGTTCAAACTGCTGGCACGATAGGAAAAAGAGATCGCGTCCTTTTCTCGAACCAATCGTTCCCCAGCGCGCGTCAAGACTTCTGCACGCACTAACCACGATCCGATATCAAAGCCGCCTGCTCCGCTGTTGCCGTGCAGCGCACCGCCAATCGTCCCCGGGATTCCAACCAGTTGCTCTGGTCCAGCCATCCCTTCGCGCACCGCAGTCGAAATGAAGTGGCTCAATTTGGCTCCGCCACCGGCATGCAGCAAGTTGCCTTCCGCTTCCAGTTGACAGAAGGCGGGAGCCCCCAAGTGAATCACCAGTCCCGGCACGCCTTCATCTCGAATCAGGACATTCGAACCGCTTCCTAGCAACCGCAGCGGTTGCCCTGCAGTCGAAAACCGCCGCACCAACTCGGTCAATTCCTCAACGGAGGTTGGTTCAGCAAAAAATTCGGCAACCCCACCGATCCCTAGTGAGTTGTAGGGAGCCAACGGCTCGTTTTCACGAACGATGTGTTCCAATCCAGAGATCAATTTGGCAGAGCTCATGCGATTGAATGATTCCAAGCAAGAGAAAAAACTGTCGAGCGAACGCGGGAATCGCAAAGCTTTCCGCTCGATTCATCAGCAGAAGTTCGGCTTTGCGACCGGTCCGCATTTTAGCCGCAATCGCCCCGCCAAGTGTAGGCGGTGAGGCTTTCTCTTGCCCGAATAGACTTTTCACCCTAGGAAATCAATTCTGCCTATGAATTCGAGAGCCTATTGAGCTGAACTCTCCGCAGATAATGCCCGGGTTAAGCCGTGGCGTTCAGCCGTGGCTTTTTCTGCTGAGCCGCATTGCTTCAGGCAGCCCGTTCCAACGCCAAAGATTCAACCCCCGCGGACAACGCGGGAGCCGTTGCCGCTTAAGAAACAAAAGTTTCAAAGTTTGTCGGCTGAGTCGCGCCGGGATTGGCAAAAGCGCTCAGCGGAATGTGCGGACGGTTGATGTGCGACTTGACCAAGTGCGGCATCCAAAGTGCTTTCTCCGCCAAGTCGAGTAATAATTTCGAGTCAAATGGCTTGCGCAAATGATAGGAAGAGCCATGGCGGTGCGTCCGTAAGATCACGTCTGGCAATTGAGCTGATGACAGATACATCACCGGCACATCTGCCCGCTCCGGAATTTGATGCAACTGGCCAACGAGCGCGACTCCGTCTTCACCTCGCAGGTTTGTGTCGCAAATGATCAAGTCCAGAGCGAGCGTCTCGGCTGCCTTGATTGCAGCAGTGCAATCCCCTGCGCAGTGAACCTCGTACTGGCGCGCATAAAGACTCGCGGCGATTCCAGTCATGCTCAATGGATCTGAGTCAATCACCAAAATGACTGGATTGGTTAGGCCTTTCATCGCGCAGCTCTCCCCCGAGAATTCAGGTCGTTCCTCTGCTACTCCCTCAGCCCGTGCTTGAACTCGGCCAATTCCATCCCCAACGCAGACATCTGTTCGATAGCTGCTCAGCCGGTCCTACGGCTTTGTTATCGTTTGCCTGACCGGAAAAGTTTCTCAGAAATTAGCGATCACGTAGATTCCCAGAAGTCCCTTCGCCAGACGCACATGGCCTAATCGATACAATCCGGACAGCAATCGCGCGATGACTCCCTTCTGGGGGCTGGCGCGGAAAACCGGCTGACGAAGAGAAGCGGCAGCTGATTTGGGGGGCGTGATCAACTCGCGTATCGCCTCGCCTGCGCCAAAGCCTGGCGGCTTTGGGCTTCGGCTACGGGCTAAACCGGCTAGGCGCTAGCCGCCGGCGGAAACATGAGCGGCAAGGCGCTAGCCGCCGGTGGAAACCTGAAACACCCCAGCCACTGTTCAGCGAAACGAGAACCGCTGCCAGCCAACATTTCCCAACGCGAGAATTTACTCGTCTTGCAATCGCAGTGAAAACCGCGGTGAAGTCCAGAGCATTACGCGGATTTGCCGGGTTCGGGTTGGTTTCTAGATGCTACCGGCGGCTAGCGCCTTGCCGCTCAGATACCAGGGCTAGCGCCTTGCCGCTCAGATACCAGGGCTGGCGCGAGGACCCGGCTGACTTTGCGGGATGCACTTGCGCTGCGCCTCGCCTGCGCCAAAGCCTGGCGGCTTTGGGCTTCGGCTACAGGCTAAACGCAATACCGTTGAACGAAGCTAATTTTTTGGTTCCGGTTTTCTACAGGTTGTGCAAGCAATCACTGTTCCGAGCAGCCATTGTGCAAGCAAAAAGCCAATGGTTCCCTCGTTGAACGGTATTGGGGCTAAACGAAGAGTCTCGCGGCTACGGGCTGAACGGGGCTAAACGAAGAGTGGAAAACAAAAAAGGATTTGAGGCTTGCGCATACGCTGCCAACCCGCGCCTCATCACGCCCTTCGCCGAGCCTCTGAGAAGTGCCCGCGGAGGATGGAGAAAGACTGTTCGTGCAGACTGAATATCCTCTAGATCGCTAGGCGAGGACTGCTGCCTCGGCGTCTCTCTGTTGTAACTCCCCCGAAAGCCGGTGAATCAGTTCCAGTCGCTCGCGCGCGATGTCTTCGTAGCGGAGTAGCAATTGGAGAGCTCCTTGCGCCACTGCTGGAACGGGTTCACGCGCCACCTCCTCAAATACGGTCAGCAGTCTTTCACCAAAGGCCTGCAGGCAATCCGCTGTAGTGGCAGGCGTCGATTCGGGGCGTGCTTTCTGCTCGGCGGTAACGCGCTCGACACAGTCGGCGAGTGCTTCGGGGCTGAGGGCCGGAAAGAAACTCGCCAAGCCCTCGGCTTGTTCGCGATGGACCGGGATGTCCGAGAGGATCAGCGGGCGGCCCAGACTTTTCGCTTCCTCCACGGTCGTGCTCCAGCCCTCGAACAGTGAGGGCTGTAGGAATGCGGCTGCCGCGTGATAGAGAACCGTTTGCTGCTGGCGCTCGACCAACCCAAGAATTCGAACCGAGTCTTGCAACTGATGAGTCTCGAGGTAATCAAGCAACAGCGGCACGTGGTAGTTGTCTCGGGGCTCCTCCAGCGCTCCGGTGCAGACCAGCAGGGGCGCTTGAGGGTTCCGCTCGGTCAGTAGCCGCCAGGCGGCAAAAGCGGTGCTGTGATTTTTATGTAGCCAGAACTGATTCGGCAGGTAAACGAACGGCCGGTCAATTCGGAGTTGCTCCAGAGTCCGAGTGATTTGCTCGGATGAAACTTCGCGAGAGATCTGGCTGGAGAAACGAACGACTGCGGTCTGGCCTGACCTAACGCGGTAAGCTCGCTGCAAGTCGGCTTCAACTGTTTGGCTGCTGCAGATGATGCGACTACAAGTCGCCACCAAGAAGCGAAACAGCCCATCGCGATGCTCCAGTTCCTCCGCTGAGAAGAACTGCGGATAGTGGCAATGCTGCAAATCGGTAATCCAGCCAATCCAGTGACCTGGAAGCGAAACGGGCGGATGATTCAGCAAGGGAAAATAGACTTCGCAGGGATGAGCATTGGCAAGCTCCTGCAGTTCCGTTCGGCTAGCGACAACGGCCGGCGGAATCCGAATCTCATTTACCCACTCGCGACAACTCTGCAGCAAACTCTCCAGCGTGGGTTCGTTGATACTGGCCGGGAGGAAGATAGAAACTTCGGGGCGTTTCTCAGGCGGAAGGGTTGCGAGCGCCTCGAGACAATTGCGGACGTAGTAAAGTCCGGCGATCCACTTCTTCCAATGCTCCAGACTATCCTGCAGCAGCCACAATCCCAGTCTCATCGGGAGCTCCTTCTTGGGTCAGCAGCCACTTGGCGTATTCGCCCAGCCCCTCCTCCAGTCCGATCTGCGGCATCAGGTCGAGAGCTCGCAGCCGAGTCGGAGCAACTCGCCAGCACCTCGGCATCCCTTGGGGATTAATGCGATTAAAGCGGAGCGTTCCTCGCCAATTCAACTCGCTCAGGAAGCGTTGTGCCAACTCGCGAATCGTAATCGAGTGACCCGAGGCAAAATTCAGGAGGTCATATCCGGCCGGCTGATTTTCTATCGCCCAGCTGATCGCTCGGACGAGATCCGAAACGTGCACGAAGTCCCGCTGCTCGGTTCCGTTACCAGCAAGTTCGATCACGTTTCCGGCCCGAGATTTCTGAAAGATGTCGAACAGCACCTGTTTTCGCAGCCCAGGCCCATAGGCCGAAAAGACGCGCAGGATTAGCGTCGAGAGGCCGGCCTCTTGATGCCACTGCTGGGCAGTGACTTCGGCCAGATACTTGTGAAACCCATAGGGTGAAAGCGGGACGGCCGGTGTCGCTTCGGTGATCGGCAGTGCTGCTGGTTGCCCATAAACGGCTGCGCTGGAGAGCAAAATGGTATGCGTTCTGGGCGAGACGCGGGCGAGTGTTTCGTAGAGGAAATGAGTAAGTGAGACGTTTTGCTCAAAGTCTGCCGGCGGATTTTCGAAAGACCGTCCGACATGGGAGCTTCCCGCGCAGTGCACCAGCCAGTCGGGCTGAAATTCTTTGAGCCGACAAGCCAAGCATTCATTGGGGAGCGACTCAACCCAGAGCGGCATCTGCTTGGAGAGCGCAACGTCCGGACGTCGAACGCAGCCTACAACTTCATGTCCCGACGCGTGGAGAGCCATGGCCACGTGCCGGCCAATGAATCCGCCCGCGCCGGTCACGGCGATTCTTTTTCGCTGCAGAGCACTCTTGAGCATTACTTATTCCTTGCGCACGGCCCAAGCGACACCGTACCCGAGCTCACCAAACTTGCCGCAAGAATACCTGGCCTTGTCGCCGAGCAGTTCGTCCCAGACGCGCTCGAGATAGCGATGCTGGGGGTGGGCAATGTCATCCATCACCAGCACGCCGCCGACGCTCAAGTGTGGAATCACCGTTTCCAAATCCAAGCGGGCTCCCGCTTCCGAGTGATCCCCATCGACTGTGATCAGGTCGAACTCCACCCCGGGCTGCTGCTGGAAAAAGTCAGGCACTGTCTGGTGCGAATCCCCAGAGATCAGCGCCAGTCGGCCGCGGTGATTGAACTTTTGCAATTCGCAGCGCACGAAATCGGGGCCGGGATTCGGCATCCCCGCATAATCCTGCATCCAGAGGTCGAAGCCAAACAAATCGCAAGCCGGTGCGGCCGCAGCGACAACGGCGAGGCTTCGGCCGCGTCGCACGCCAATCTCGAGATAGCTGCGCGGCTGCAAGGCTTGAGCCGTCGCTTGGAGAATCGTCAGCAAGTCGATGTATCGCCAATTCGCGCCGAAGGTTTTCTGTCCCGAGGCATACCAGCCCAGCATGAACTCAAGGTAGTCATCCGAATCCAGTCGCTGCAGTGCACTGCAAACGCGTTCAATGGTGCTGGTCGAGCAAGCCAATTCGCGCAGCGTGCTCGCGCCATATTGAACGGGCGGCAACCACGGAATGCCACTCGGTTGGTACATTCCTCTTCGCGCGGCAGGACACTCGCTGGTCGCGATATCGCTCTGGACGGGGCGTTCGTTCTTGGTCAGCAACATTTGCCTGCTTTCCTTGCTCTCAATGACTAGTAACGTTCTCGGAGGCCGACTCGCTCCTGCACGGAGTACAGTTTATCGGCCCACCAGTGGCGGCGGGTGTAACTTTTCAACTGTTTCGAGATTTCCTCGTCGGAGGGGATGAAGCCAAGTTCCTGGCGTCGCAGTAGATTGGATTCGCGACGTCCGACGCTGGCGAGAAGTTGACTTGTCTTCTGCTGGTCCGTGATTCGGAACGCGGCGAGCAGATGAGGGAGTCGATAGAACTTTGCCCCCGCGCGCCGAAATCGAAGAATCAATTCCCAGTCCATCGCGAACTGAAACTGTTCATTGATCATCCCGCCGACCTGTTCCCAGAGACTTCGTCGCCAGAACATCGTTTCCTGCGGGATGTAATCTGCCCATTGAATCAGCCGGTGATCGTGAGCCGGTAAGACCCAGCGATTGATGACCCGGTCCTCCGAGTCGATCAGGAGGCGGTGTCCGTAGACCACTCCGATGTCCGGATGGCTCGCAAAGAATTTGCCAACCCGCTCCAGAGCCCGCGGTAGCAGGATGTCATCCGAGTTCAGCCAACCCATCACGTCGCCGGTGATGCGCTGAAAGCCGAGGTTGATCGCATGCGATTGCCCGCGGTCTTTGACTGATTCCCATGAGCTGACCCGCTCTGAGTAGTTGCGAATGACCTCAAGGCTGGAATCGTTCGAACCGCCATCCTGAACGTGATAGATCAGATTCGGGTAGCCCTGCTCCACCACACTCTGAATGGTGCGCTCGATATATTTGCCGCAGTTAAAGTTCGGCGTAACCAGTGCGATTTGAGGCAGCGACTCAAGTGCCTTTCGCGGCGAGGCATTCAGTTGTTTCGGCTGCAGTTCGGTCTTGGCTGTTCGAGCCGGATAATGATAGAGACGAAACAGGTTGATCGCGCGGAATTCTCTCAGCCGCTGGCTCAGCCGTTCGCTCAGCCAACTCGGTTGGTCGGAGTGCTTCAGCAGTCTTCTCGCCAAGCTGGGACGACGAAGCAGCACCAGCAACTCCGAGCCGAAGTGTCGGGCGCGGACGCGCAGCGAAGCAAGTTGGCGCGGCGAGGAGTTGCTGACCGCATCCAGAGCTCGTCCCAAAACAGCGCGGTCGTAAGCGCGTGAACTGCCGCGATTGAGCCGCTGGGCGCAGGCGCAGGCTCGTCCCATCCAGAGTGCCCAAGTGCTGCTGACCGAGCCGTATCGAGTGCGAAGGAAAGAAGTTAATTCGTCGCAAGCGAGTGGAAGCTCGTCGAGCTCGGCCAAACTCAGCAGCGGATTTCCCGGCGTCATTGCCCGAGTCGTGACGACTGAATCGAATTGCTGGAACTTTGCTCCCGATTCGGCCAGCCGCGTCCAGAACTCATAGGCTGCCCAGTAGTGCCATGATCCATCGAGCGTTCCGAATCGTTCTATGGCCGACTTGCGTACAAAGGTTGCAGCAGGCAGGAGGCAGAAGCGGCGCTGAAGTAATTTGGGAGTTGGCCTGCGCGGATGAAAGAAGTCGAGTTCGGCGCCCTGGGAATCAACCAATCTTGCGCTGGCGTAAATGACGTCGCAATCGGGCTGGGCTTCAAACCGCTCGAGTACTCGCTCCACCATCTCTGGTAGCAGTTCGTCTCCCGGTTGCAGCCAAGCAACGTAGTTAGCTGTAGACGTCTGCCAAATCGAACCGGCTTCCGCAGCGGACGCCTGCCGGGCAACCTCTAATGTGCCGCCGAAGTGAAGCTCGCGCGGCAGCCCGTCAGCTGCAGCGTCGGGTACAGAGGTAGGTCCGGTCCGAGCAGGATGAGTGACCATCGCAGGTCCAAATCCGCTGGTTGAAGGGTTCACGGCGAAGGCCTGACTGGTGAACCGGTCTTTGTGTTGACTATCTATCGAATCCATGACAATGCCGAGTCGAATCCTTGCGACTTAAATGATTCAAAACTTCCGAGTTAAAAGGGGCTTACCCACTTTTTCCTAGTTGCTGACTCCCACCGTTATGGCTGAAACGGGCAAAAAGCAGCAAGTCCAACTCGAAACCGAAATTCGGGGCGGCGTTGCAAGCAGCGCCGTATTTCGAGGGACCCTTCCGGAATCAGCCGGAGTTTCCGCGGAGGTTCACGCGTTGAGCAGAACGGGAAAGCAAAGCAACGCGGGGCTGACTAAACAAGTTTTTAGCGGGATGCTAGTGTTTTGCGGCGGAAGCCAAGACCTCTCATCACGAGGCAACAGCGAGTCGAGGATGATCGAATCGCGGGTGAATCTGCCCATTGCCGACTTCGTAGACCACGTCGGCGAGCGCCAGCAGGGACTCGCGATGAGTGATGATGATCATCGTGCGTTGGCCGCGATGAGCCATCAGCGAGTCGCGAATTAATTCCTCGCTGCGCAAGTCGATTTGGCTGGTGCATTCGTCGAGGATCAAGATCTCGGGATTCCGAAGCAATGCGCGGGCGAGTGCAATTCGTTGGCGCTGTCCGCCAGAAAGCCGGTTGCCGTTTTGGCCAACCCGCGTATCGAGACCCTCGGGCAGAACCGAGTGGATGAATTCCCAAGCGTGAGCTTCCCGCGCGGATCGCTCGACATCCGCGTCGCTGGCGTTGGATGATCCGTAGCGAATGTTGTAGCGGACCGTTTCGTTGAATAGCTCAGTCTGCTGGGCGACGATGGCCACGCGACTGCGTAGATCTTCGAGGCTCAAATCGCGGAGGTTGACGTCATCCAGCAGAATACTGCCGTTCACAGGATCGTAGAAGCGACACAAGAGGCTGGTGATTGTCGATTTGCCAGCGCCGTTTGCGCCGACAAAAGCGACGGTCTGACCGAACGGAATTTCCAAGTCGACTTGTTCGATCACGGTTCTCTCGGGTTGATAACCAAAAGAGACGTCGTGGAACAGGATGCGGTGGTGTGGACGGGCCAGAATCTTGGGCTCGGGTGGGTTGGTGATATGAGTCGGATGCTCGAGCAGCTTGTAAATTGCATCGGCAGAAATCGACCCCAGGTGAATACTGGAGAAGACGGCGGCAAATTTTCGCAGCGGGTCCGTCATCCCGATGAGCATTCCGAAGAAGGTCAATAAGCCCTCAACACTGAGCGGCTGGCTGGCTAGCGGAATGAACCAGATCGATGTTTGCTGTTTGAGGACGAGATACGCTCCACAGACAATTGCCGTGCAGAGCATGCCCACGCCCAAGGCTTCGATAATCGGTTTCGATAAAGCCGTGTAAAAGCTGAATTTCAGGGCATAACGCCGGGTGACCTCGGTGGCATCGGCGAAGCGTTTCTCCTCAGCGGGTTCCATGGCGTAGGCCTGAACCGTTTGGCTGTTGTTGAGCGATTCCAGCAGCACGTCGTGGAACGAGAGCGACTTCTCTAAGGTGTGATTTGCCAGCCGCTTCATTTTGCCGGATATCAAATAAAGCAGCCCTCCGGCCAGAGGAGCAAAGATTAGGCTGGCCAAAAGCAGCCGCCAGTTGATCAGAGCCGCTCCGATCAGGCAGGCGACGATCTTCAGCGGCTCGCGTATTGCGCCCCCGAGAGTGCCTACCAAGCCTTGAGATAACCCCTCTGCCGTCTGGATGATATAGGCATTGAATCCGCTTGTGCCAATTCCGGAGAAGGTTGAGCGGTCGATGTACAGCGCTTTGGCAAACAACCGCCCGCGAATCTCTCGTGTGATATCGATGGCGATTCTTGAGACAAGATACTCGTTGAGCACCATTAAGAGGTTCTTAATCAAAGTCGTGACCAGCAGCAGCCCCACAATCCAAACGACGGTATCGAATGGATCGTTTGGCAGAAATCGCTCAGCCGTCGGACGGTACGTCAGATACCAGGAAAGCTCACCATCGATTCGGGCACGCTGGCGTTTCTCTCTCGCCAGCTCAGGTTGCTCGGCAGACGAAGCCTGATTGCTCGCAGCCTGTTCCAGAGCTTGAATTCGCTGCTCGGTTTCTTGCAGTTCAGCTTGTTTTTCACCAATCTGGCGGTCCATCCACTGCTGGATGCTTTGATTGTCCAGCACGACTTGGAGGATCGGATAGAAGGCGGCAATATTGCCGCTCCAGAGCGCAGCAATCCCCAGCGAACAGAGAGTCGCGACAACCAGCGACTTCCAGTAACGCAGCGAGTCACGTAGGGCTCTGAGGAAATTACTCATTCAATCCGTTGGTCCGAGAACTCAGATGTCCGAACTCTGGGAAGAGAATCTCACAGAGTTCCGTTCGCAGCGTGCTTGGTCTGATTCCGTTGACCTAGCTGGGGAAGCTGCGATTTTGCCTGCTTAGGAATAACAGAACAGGCTGGCAAAGGTCAATCCAAACTCCGGTTGTTAAGGTCTGCCATAGGTGCTTCGGCCAGTGCAGAGCACTGAATCAATGCTGCATTTCGTCACAGAACTAACGGGTAAAGACTTCGGTACCTGCGGTTGCTAGCAGCGTCGGCAACTTGTCTTGCAGCGATTCGGGAGCCTGCTATTCTACCGCGCGCTGTACGGCCGGTACGTCGACTCGTAACGGCGCATTTGGCGATCAGGCATCTCACAAGTTTCTCAACTGGCGAAGTTACAGGACCCTGCTTATGACTGGCCGACTCGGAATGAGCTTCAGCCTTTTGGCAATCGCTTTGCTCGTTGGTTGTCAGAGCAGTCCGACTACGGACACGCTCAATCCTTGGGCCAAGTCAACCATTCCGCCACCGCCGACATATTCGCTGCAAGTGCCTCCGGGAACGGCGCCGCAGGTCGCGTCGACTACCAACTACGGAAGTACTCCCAATCCTGGAGTAGCGGCCAACCCGGCAACAGCTGGGAACATTGCCTACGGTGGAACGATGCCAGGTGCTGCGCCGCCAGCGAAGCCACCAACCGGAGCGCCGACTACAGGAGCACCCACGATGGTCGCCGGTGGGATGGTAAGTCCCTATCCTTCGACCAGTCCGATGGCCGCGAACCAAACGATTCCCAACACAAGCGTCGCCGGTTCGCCGGTACCGGTTCCCTACGCTTCGGCACAGAATCCGCTCTCTCCTCCACTGGCTCCCACAGCCAACTATCAAGTCGCATCATCTTCGGTCTACGGAACGGGAACCGGGACCAATCGGGTCGTGAACAACGACTACAGCACCACGCCCTACAACGACCAAGGCGACCCGACCCGAGTCGGCTTGTCGGACGCTTCCCAGATCCGTCCGCCGACATCCACCGGCGGCTATCCGGTTGATCCGCGCTATGCTCAGTCATCCGTGCCGGGCATGTACGCTCCAGCCTACGGAGCCGCGCCGCCCAAGCCAACGATGCAGGGGCAAAACGTTGTGCAGGGGCAGTTCAATGGTTCGGGCGCCGTCGGCACCGGTTACGCCCAAGCCGCGCCGAGCACCACTGCTGACCCCAATCGCCAAGCGGGCTGGCAAGATGGCTCCAGCTATAACCGTTAAGCTCCACGTTGTCGGTTGCAGACCGGGAGGCAATCGTTTTGGCAATTGCTACCCAATTCACATTTCCCAGCTGGTTCCAGCGGCTCTCGGGCAATCCTTGGCGCCGCTGGAATCGTCAGCTTGAGCTGATTGAACTTGAGGCGCTTGAACTCAAGGCACTCGCCGACGATCAATTGCACAAGGCCAGCCTCGCTTTGCGCTATCGGGTTCACGCCGGTGAGAGTGAATCGAGTCTGCTGACAGCCGCCTTTGCTCTGGTTCGCGAAGCCGCCCGCCGAACGCTCCGAATGGAGCATTTTCCCGTGCAGTTGCTCGGCGGCATGGCCCTCTGGGAATCGGGCGTTGCCGTGATGCAGACCGGAGAAGGGAAGACCTTAACGGCGACCCTGCCGCTTTATCTCGCCGCACTCGCGGGTCGAGGAGTTCATTTAGCGACGGCCAATGATTACTTGGCGCAGCGCGACGCCGAGTCGACGCGTCCACTGTTCGAGTTGCTTGGCCTCAGCGTCGGCGTGGTCACGTCGAACTCCGATCGTTCGGCTCGGCGATCCGCTTACGACTGCGACATCACCTACACGACGGCTCGCGAGTTGGGCTTTGATTTCCTCCGCGACCGGCTGCAGCAACGCGAGCAGGAATCGCTTGCGTCGACTGCCCGCACGGGAAGCGGTTGGCTGCTGGGCGATCGGAGTGTGAGCAATGGCGTTGTCCAGCGCGAACTGAATTTCTGTTTGGTTGATGAGGCCGACAGCATCCTGATCGACGAAGCGCGAACGCCTTTGGTGTTGAGCGACACGTCGCCCGAGCAGTTGAGCACACGCGCGGAGCTTTATCGCTGGGCGGCGGCAGTCGCGAGCAGGTTCGCAGCGGAGGAGCATTATCAAGTCGAGCACCAGCCGCCACGCGTTCGGCTCAGTCGCGCTGGCCGTGAATTGGTCCGCAAGCTGGACCGGCCCGGTTTATTGTCGGGCTATCTTGCCGCCGATCTCCAGGAACAGATCGAACGGGCACTGCTGGTCCAGAATTTTTATGTCCGCGATCGGCAATACTTGGTCCGCGATGGGCAGGTGGTGATCGTCGATGAGTACACGGGGCGTTTGGCCGAAGGACGTCGCTGGCGGTCGGGCCTGCATCAAGCGATTGAGGCTCGCGAGGGGCTGGAGATCAGCAGCGAGTCGGGGACCGCCGCGCGAATCACGGTACAGGACCTGTTTCGCAAATACGGCAAGTTGGCTGGGATGACCGGGACGATTGCGCGCTCGGCTGCGGAACTAGAGCGGATTTATGATTTGCGAGTAGCCGAAATTCCGACGAATCGCCCCCCGCGCCGTGCGGCTTGGCCGACCATTGTGGTGGCGACTGAGGCGGCCAAGTGGGAGGCGATTGTTCGCGAAGTGGGCGAAGTCCATGCGAGCGGCCGGCCGGTCTTGATCGGCACCCGTTCGATCGACAAGTCCGAACGACTCTCGGCGCTACTGACTGCGCAGCGAATTGAGCATGCCGTGTTGAATGCGAGGGACTTGTCATGCGAGGCGGAGATTATCGCCACTGCAGGACGAGTCGGCCGCGTGACCGTGGCGACCAATCTGGCCGGTCGGGGCACGGATATCAGACTCGATGAAGCGACTTATGCGGCCGGCGGCTTGCACGTGATCGGCAGCGAACTGCACGAGTCAGCGCGAATCGATCGCCAGCTTATCGGCCGCTGCGGAAGGCAAGGCGACCCCGGCAGCTTTCGCTTCTTCTGCTCGCTGGACGATGAGATTCTGAAAAACGGACTGAGCCCAAAGTCGCTATCGCGTCTTCGCCGGCGCTGCGGAACATCGAGCGGTGAGTTGAGCTCGCTTGAGAAAATCTTCCAGCTCGCTCAGCGGCGGATCGAGCATCGTCACTTCACGGCACGGC
>JBJTQD010000205.1:0-1205 GCA_046075445.1 Planctomycetota bacterium | reverse complement strand
ATGTTTCGCGAGAATTTTCGCCAGCATCGGGAAAGCTTCTTCGGAGCGATACTCTTCATCGCCAGAAAGAAAGACGATGTGAAGCCCGTTGGCCTTGGCCGCTTCCGGTTCGTAAACACAGTAATCTTTTCGCTCTGCCTTGCTGGACGGTTCGTTGCTCGACGCAGCGTTGCCGGGCGAGTCACTGCTGCCTTGAGACCAAGC
Organism: Planctomycetota bacterium; assembly: GCA_046075445.1. Lineage (GTDB taxonomy): Bacteria > Planctomycetota > Planctomycetia > Pirellulales > Pirellulaceae > BJ22. Next base: position 1,001 of record JBJTQD010000205.1, on the reverse strand, counting down.
CAACTGCGGCAGAAATCCGATCAGCAGTAACAGTGCAAAAGTTCTCAGAGCGGAGGACATGTTTAGCTTCTCCCTTTCCAAACCTGCGGAAACGGTTCGTCGGTCCAAATGTTGTCGTTTTAGTTAGCTCTTGGTTTTCGGCTGTCGCGAGATGATTGACCGATTTTTTGCTGGTTAAATCGAGCGACATTTATCCGCAATGTCTGCTGCGCACCGGCCGCTTCGCGGTAAAGAATCTTACCTGCGATTGTCGCCGCGACCGCGTCCACCACGGTCACCGCCTCGCTCGCCACCTCGGTCACTGCCACGATCGCCACCTCGGTCACCGCCGCGATCCCCGCTGCTTCGGTCTCGACCTCCGCGGTCACGGCCTCGGCCTTCAGACCGTCCTTCGCCTCGCGGTTCGCGTTGTTCGGAGCGTTGTCCACCCCGGCCCTCTTGCGAGCCGCGCGAGTCTTGCGGGCGAGATTCGCTAGACCGAGTCTCACCGCCGCGTTCACCGCCGCGATTCTCTCCGCCTCGCTGTGAATCACCTCGCTGTGAATCACTGCCGCGCTGAGCGGGGGCTCGTTCGCCGTCGCGGGGGCGATTGCGTTGTCCGCCACCACCGCCACGTCCGGGCTTGCGCGACTTCATGTTGCCGTCGACGATCGTGCCGATGGTTTCATTCCAAGTCGCAATGTTCTTATCGCGAGCCGAATCTTCGCGAGAGTCATCTCCGAAATCGACAAAGTCATCTCCGTCGTCATCAACTGGAGCGGGCTTGCGGGATGGGCGTTGTCCTTCGGAATCACGGTTCTCTCGGTAATCGGGCTTTTCGCCTCGAGGTTTTCTTCCTCCGCGGGAGTCGTCGCCGTCGCGGCGAGCTTCACCGCGTTGTCCGCCAGCACGTCCGCGGTCGCCGCGGTCGTCAGTTCCACGGCCAGCACCATCGCGGCCAGCACCATCGCGGCCAGCACCATCGCGGCCAGCACCATCGCGGCCAGCACCATCGCGGCCAG
>JBJTQD010000204.1:0-5623 GCA_046075445.1 Planctomycetota bacterium | reverse complement strand
CAACATAAAGCTGGCCGGGCAGGACGCTCATCAGGCATGCGATCCAATCTGTTTCGCTGGACCGAGAAACGCCGCGAACTGGAACCCGAACAGTGGGTGCGGAGCAAAGTCTACTCCAACCGAGTGACCCGCGCGCCGCTGGAGGACCGGCCACGCGAGCGATTACTTTCTGGCGGAGCCGCAAACTTGCGGACAGCTGATTTAATTGCCATTCTGGTTCGCTCCGGGAACGCACGAGAATCAGCAGTCCAAGCCGGCGAACGAGTCGCCGCAGCTTTCGTTCAGCAACTCGAGAAACTCAGCGACGCGCGGCGCGGTGACTTGCGCGAAATCTCAACGGCCGTTGGCGAGACGGCTTTCTGTCAAATCATGGCCGGGATTGAGCTGGGACGCCGCGTTGCTGAAGCGAGGAACCGAAACACGCCGCGGCCTCGAATTCAAAGCACCGATGATGCACGCGCTTACTGCTCGGAGCATTTTCGCAGGCTCGCCAGCGATTCCAAACACGAAGAGTTTCATTTGGTGCTGCTCAATACACGTTACGAACCGATTGGTTCGCACCGCGTCAGCGCCGGGACGCTGGACGCCAGCTTGGTTCATCCTCGAGAAGTCTTTCGCCCCGCGATTAAGGAGGCAGCCAAAGCTATTTTGCTGGTTCACAATCACCCCAGCGGCGATCCCACTCCCGGGGAGCAGGACATCCGTGTCACCCGGCGGCTGAACGACGTAGCGAAACTGGTCGGAATTGACATACTGGACCACATTGTCGTCGCCGCTGGCGGCACCTTTAGCCTCCGAGATGCTGGGCTAGGATTTGATTGAGCCAAGCATCCAACTCGGTCTCATTGCCTGCATTACAGCTTTGCCTGTTTTGCCGCAGCCCGGCAAAAAACGTTGCATTCGCTCGCTTTTCCGGACGATAAGCTCCACTTCAGCCCTGTTTTTCGACGGTATTCTCGTTTGGAATGCCGTTTTCGGTAACGGACCGGCCGGCTGAGACTCGACACTTACGGCGGTTTCCCCGGTAAAAACGGCTTCCCCCTTGCCGTTTCCACTCGCTTTCGTCATGATAGCGGGTCTTTGAAACAGGGCGTCTGGACAGAATTATTTGGAGTTTGGTGAATGTCTCGATACACGGGGCCAAAAGGGCGAGTCAATCGCCGAATCGGCATGTTGATTTATGAAAACGGTGGTGCTTCCCGCGCAATGGAACGTCGCGGCAACCAACCCCCGGGCATGCACACCCGCCCTCGCCGACCTTCAAACTACGGTAAGGCCCTCAGCGAAAAGCAGAAAATCAAGCACTACTACGGACTGGGCGAACGCCAACTCCGTCGGTACTTCGACAAGGCTGGTCGCATGAAGGGTAACACCGGTGAAAACCTCCTGATCATTTGCGAAAGCCGTTTGGACAACGTCATCCGCCGCGTTGGCCTGACTGCCACCCGGCCGCAAGCTCGCCAAGGCGTGGCACACGGCCACTTCCGCGTCAATGGCGTGAAGGTTGACCGCCCCTCTTACATGCTCCGCCCGGGCGATGTCGTCACCATCCGTCCGCAAATTAATGTCCTCTCCCTGTATCGCAAGATCATCGCGACCGGCGTTCAAGGCCAAGGCATTGAATGGGCATCGCTCGACAATGAGAACCTGACGATCAACGTCACTGGTGTCCCGGGCGCAAGCGACATCAGCCTCCCAGTCGATGGCAACGTCGTCGTCGAGTTCATGTCCCGCTAATTGAATTACCTGCATGGCTCGGCGAATGGGGCGCCGAGTCAAGTTCGGGTGGCCGACAGATTCTTGCTTCGGCCCCCTCGGCTGATTACGAAAACTGTCAACCGACTTGATTCACATCAACTGACAAGGCAAGTCGCTGGCGACTTGCCTTTTTTCATTGAAAGGGTTTCCGATGCACAGCAAAGTCGTGGTTATTGGTGGTGGACCCGGTGGTTATGCGGCCGCGTTTCTCGCTGCCGACGAAGGACTCGATGTCACGCTGATCGAAGCCGAAACTCGGCTGGGCGGAACCTGCCTGCTACGCGGTTGCATCCCCTCGAAAGCCTTGCTGCACGTAGCCAAAGTGATCAGCGAAGCCGAAGAGCTCAATCATGAGTGGGGCGTTGAATTCGGAACACCCAAAGTTGCGATCGACAAACTCCGCGGCCGCAAAGAGAAAGTCATCTCGACGCTTTCCGCCGGGCTGGCTGGATTAGCCAAGCGTCGCAAGGTTCGGATGATCACCGCTCGAGCACGATTCAAAAACGCGACGACCCTCGAACTTCAGGGCGATGACGCTTCTATCCCCGCCGAGCGCGAACTGACCTTCGATCATTGCATCATTGCCACCGGCAGCGTGCCGGCGATGCCACCAGCGTTCAACATCGGCAGCGACCGCCTGATGGATTCAACCGGCGCGTTGAATCTGGCTGACATCCCCGAGACCATGTTGGTGATCGGCGGTGGCTATATCGGCTTGGAGATGGGTACGGTTTACGCCCAAATCGGGACCAAGGTCAGCGTCGTCGAGCTGCAAGACGGCTTGCTGATGGGTGCCGACCGAGACCTCGTCAAGCCACTGCACAAGCGGCTGACAAAGCTGTTTGGCGAACGAATTTTCTTGAATACAAAAGTTGGAAGCGTTGCAGCTGTTGGCAACCAAGTTCAAGTCTCCTTCGAGGGTCCCGGAAAATACGGCACCGAGAAGTACGACCGCGTCCTAGTCTCAGTTGGCCGATCGCCCAATACTCGCAACCTCGGTTTAGAGAACACCCGACTGCAGGTCGACAAGCGAGGCTTCATCGCCTGCGATCGCCAGCAGCGAACTGCTGAACCAAACATTTTCGTGATCGGTGACGCGGCGGGCGAGCCGATGCTGGCTCACAAAGCGACTCACGAAGGCCGCACTGCGGTTGAAGTGATCCTCGGACACTCGGTCGAGTTCGACAAACGGGCAATCCCCGCAGTAGTCTTCACCGATCCGGAAATCGCTTGGGCTGGACTGACTGAAGACCAAGCCCAGAAGGAAGGCCGCACGGTTGAGGTCTGTACTTACCCTTGGGCGGCCAGTGGGCGAGCACAGGCGCTCGGCCGGACTGATGGCTTGACCAAGTGGCTGATCGACCCCGCTTCAGAGCAAGTGCTGGGCTGCGGAATCGTCGGCCCCGGCGCTGGTGAACTGATTGCCGAGGCGGTTCTGGCGATTGAGATGGGCTGCCATATTCGCGACATCAACGAAAGCGTTCACCCCCATCCGACGCTCAGCGAGACATTGATGAACGCCGGCGAGATGTTCTACGGCACAGCGACGGAAATCTATAAGCCGAAGAAGAAAGAAGCCTAATACAGCCCCGCTCCGGCTGCGAGATCGCTATGTCTGAACAACGAATGATCGAACTCCGGTCGCCGCGGGAGATCGCCAAGATGCGCACGGCTGGACTGGTCGTTTGGCGAGCTCATCAGGCAGCCGCGCGGTTGGTGCAGCCCGGAGTGACGACTGCCGAACTGAACGCCGCAATTCGCGCGGAGCTGAAAGCCTGCGGCGCGATTCCTCTGTTTCTTGGGTATCCGGGCCCGACTCCGTTCCCTGCGGAGAGCTGTATCTCGGTTAACGAAGAACTGGTCCACGGCATACCAGGTTCGAGAAAACTCCAAGCAGGAGACGTTGTCAGCGTTGACATCGGCGCAAGTGTCGGCGGCTGGTGTGGCGACGCAGCGGTAACACATGCGGTTGGCGAGATTTCATCGAGTGCCAAGAGACTGCTCGCGACGACCCGACAAGTGCTTGACCTTGCGATTGAGTTGCTGACGACCAAGCAGTACTGGAGCGAGGTGGCTCGCGAGATGGAAGCTTTTGTTAAAGGCAATGGCTTTGCTGTTGTCGATTCAATGGTCGGCCATGGGATCGGCCGACAGATGCACGAGGCTCCTCAAGTTCCGAATTGCTACAGCAAGGAGTGGGCGAAAAAGGAAGACTTCGCGCTGCGTCCGGGGTTGGTCTTGGCGATTGAGCCAATGGTCAACACGAGCACTCCCGAACTGGTTTGCCTCGCGGACGACTGGACGATGGTCGCTGCCGATCGAAAATATACGGCTCACTTCGAGCATACGGTCGCTTTGACAAAAGACGGCCCGGTACGGCTGACCGCCGCCCCCAATCCGGAGGAAGCAGCCAATTTGCCGGAGTGGCTCGCTAACCCGGATAATTGGGTCATTTGGTAGTGTGCAGCTGATTAAATTTTGGCACCCGTGTTGTCTTTTTTCAACACGTTTTGCAACGGACAAAAATCCCCCCTCCCTCTTTTTGACCCTGGTCGGTTTTCGACATACGGTTTCACATAGGCCTTCTCCGCCCCTGATTTGGCGGACCTGTGATTGCTCAACCAAACCGGAAACCGTCTCTTGCCAAATCGTCGCTCGAAGAAACTCCGGCATCTCTCGTCGAATCAGCCGTCGCTGAATTACGAATCACTGGAACATCGCGCCTTGATGGCGGGTTTCAATTGGAGTTCGTTTCTCAGCAATCCGCTGGTCTCGCAATTCGTTTCGCAATTAACTTCGCAACTCTCATCAACTCCCAGTTACTCGCAAAACCCAAGCGTCGTCGGCTCGTCGACCGTCACCGCAAAGACAGCTCAACTAACCGCACTCGGCAGTGATGATGGAGGCGAATCCTCGCTGAAGTATTTCTGGCAAGCGCAGTCCGCTCCCACTAGCGGCACGCTTCAATTCAGTGTCAACGGCTCGAATGCCGCTAAGAACACGACCGTTACCTTCAGCAGAGCCGGAACCTATCAAATTCTCTCGCGCGTCGTCGATCGCCTCGGGCTTTTCACGACCAGCGTGGTTACAGTCCAAGTCAATCAGGCAGCGACAACGGTCGGCGTCCGGAATGCCGCTAATCAGGCCGTTAACCCCGGAAGCATCGCCGCCACGCCCGGAAGCAGCCTCAACTTCACCTCCCAAGTGCTCGACCAATTCGGAATTCCGATGAGCGTCCAGCCAAGCGTCGTCTGGAGCATCCCGACCAAACCGACGGGCTCAGCACCAAATACAACTCCGACCGGAAACTCAGTCGCTCTGGGCTTCGACCAAGCAGGCGATTACGTAGTGCGAGCTGTTTCTGGAACCTTAAGCACCCAGTTCACCGCCCGCGTCGCACAAACTCAAAGTCGCTTGGGCTTCAGCCAAGTCTCCGGCGGATCGTTGACAACAGGGCAAACTCTCTCCCTAGCTGGCAGAGAATTAACCGTCCGCCTTCAGGGTTTTGACCAGTTTGACGATCCCGTTGCAAAACTGACGAATCCTACATGGTTAGTTGTGACCAAACCGCTGAACGGCAATGCGACGATTACCAACGGCAATGGCTCAGTAAATTTCAGCTTTACCCGCGCCGGAAATTACACGCTTCGTTGCCAGACACCTGCAGGACCGTTCGACCTGAACATTGCAGTCAGTCAGGTTTTCACTTCGGTAAGTGCGGCCGCAGGTAGCGTCAGCCTCAATCAAACCAAATCGACCCAACTCTCGGCAGACACAGCGAACTTTACTGTCACTGGGCTAGACCAGTTCGGACAGACGCTGACAACGCAGCCGACATTCAGTTGGTCGCTTCCCACTCGGCCGG
>JBJTQD010000203.1:0-6553 GCA_046075445.1 Planctomycetota bacterium | reverse complement strand
CCGCTGCCTTGGTTGCGGAGGAAAAATTGGGGCGACACTGTTAGCCGAGACGCTCAAGGAACTCCCCCGGCATGATTCGGGCAAAGTAGTCGTTGGCTTGGCTGAGCCGGATGACGCAGCCATCGTCAAGGTACCGAGCGGCCAAGCGACGCTGACGACAGATTTTTTTGTCGCCCCCGTGAATGAACCCTTTCTTGCCGGTCGGATCGCAGCCTTGAATGCGCTCAGTGATCTCTATGTCATGGGCGCTCGGCCGACTGTTGCTTTAGCGAATATTCAAATACCGCTAGGACATCCGCGAGGGCAGCAGCGACTCCTCCGTGAAGTGATGCTCGGAGCGAGCGAGGAATTTGTTCGAGCCGGCGTCGAACTCGCCGGCGGTCACACGATCGAAGGGTTGCAGCTGGCACTTGGCTTTACGATTCTCGGTGAGCAGCTTGCGCCTCCACTTAAAAAGAACGGGCTCGCGCCGGGCGCGGCGCTGGTTTTGACGAAGCCGCTGGGCACCGGGGCACTACTCGCCGCTAACATGCAAGGCGATCTCAAGGGAGCCGAATTTCTGAGGCTCGAGCAGCATCTTCTGGTGAGTAACGAGGTCATGCTTGAAGTGGTTGCCAAGTTCCAGCCGCAGGCGATGACAGATGTGACCGGCTTTGGACTAGCGGGGCACCTGATCGAGATGCTCGAAGCGAGCCACTGCGGTGCTGAAATTGAGCTTGAGACGCTCCCCCTGCTAGACGGTTTTGCGGCAGCCGTCTCAGCAGGTCATCTAAGTACTCTGGCGCCTGATAATGAGGCCTTCGCATCGCGAGTCGACAGCTCTGGTGCTCTCCTCTCTGATCTGAAGAAAGCGGCTTTGTATGACCCCCAAACTTGCGGAGGTGTGCTGCTCGGGGTCGATCAGGAAAAGGTTCAGCCACTTTTGGCTTACCTCGCCAGTCGCAACTTTCCTCAAGCGGCAAAGATTGGGCAGGTCTTGCCAAGCGAGAACCGAAGGCCTTTTATTCGCTGGAAGTGATGGATTGACTCGGGAGAGGAAGGACCCACTCTGCGGGACTCCGGTCAGGCAACTCGCCGATGATCGGCGATTTCGGAGGGCGGTTCAGTTTTGGCCTTTCGGGCGGCGACCTCTTTGCGAGTCTCTTCAAGCTTTTGCTCTAGCCGGTTAATTTCCTCTCGTTTTTCTTCGTACTGATCCTCCAAGCTGCTGAGATAGCTATCCATGTCGAGGCGCTGGACGCGGTCGATCAGTTCCAAGGCGACGATCGCTCGCCACCAACGAGCGTACAAGCCTTTTGTGCGATAGACCCGGACGGTTTTGCTCAGGTCTTTAAGTCGAGCCAATCGGCCAAGGCGAGCCGTTCTCAGGAACGCGAGCATCGGCAAGGCGATCACTAGAATTTCCAACCAGTGCCTCAGAACATACTTGAGCTTTTTCGGAGTTACCGAAATCATCAGAATGAACTCAAGCGTAAATGCGACCCAAATCACGGCGGTCAAGATTTCCAGTCCGCGCCGTGCGATGAGACTTTCGTCCAGCCACTCGGCAGCAAGCATTTCGATCGCCACAATCGGGACGACCAAGATGGCGATGATCACCATCGGCCAACGAAAGAATACATTCAGGTACTTTTCGAGTTCGGGCTCCACTCTCCTCCAGCCCGAAAGTGGGAGCCAGACGAACTCCGCAACTTCATGATCGCGACAGCCGCTGCGAAACATCGGCAGGACCGCCCCCAGCCAATGACCCGTGGTCATTCGATGTCCACGGAGCCAATGCAGCAACGCCTCAGCGGGAAAAATCCAATACATCGCCGCAGTCAAGCGAGCGAATTCCCATCGCAAATCGCCGGTATCGTCGGGGTCGATTTCCAAATGGAGCATCAGGCTGAAGAAAATCATGAACAGCAGCGACGCATAGAACATCAGGGGGCCGGTGGTCCGGTCCATTCCATGCGGTTGCCACGGCTTGGCTGCAGCAAACGGTAATATCGTGGGCGAGCAGGCTGACATGGACAGGGCAAGTGGCTGGTGGCTAGTTGCGTGCGGCAGAGCTGGTCAGATTCGGCATTCCGATTCTCGACTTGCGAATCCCTAAGAAAAGTCGTCGAACTTTCTGAGTGGCACCGCCGATCCGGCTGGAGGCCGGACAATCGGGCCTGTTCCCGTTTTCAATCCAGCTCCCGAGGCGAGGGAGTCATCGCGAGCCGTATCGGGGCGCAATCGAAGGTGAGACGAAAGCGGTGTGCCCGTGCCTGAAGAACTTGGACCTACGTACTCAATGTCGCCGAGGTACTTCTTCTTGACCTCTTCGTGGGCAACGATTTCATCCGTCGTTCCGCTGACCAGTAACTTGCCTTCACTGATGACATAGGTCCGATCGGTGATTTGCAGGATCTCACGGGCGGCGTGGTCGGTGATCAGGATTGCGATTCCATTTTGTGCCAGCTCGCGAATGATCACCTGGATATTCTGAACCGTCACCGGATCGATGCCGGCAAAGGGCTCGTCGAGCATGATGATTTCGGGCTCGGAGATCAGGCAGCGAGCGATTTCGAGCCGTCTCCTTTCACCGCCGGAGAGCCGGCCGGCTTGTGTATGACGCACATGACCGATTTTGAATTGGTCCAGGAGTTCTTGGATTCGGGCTTTCTGGCGTTTTCGTGAAAAGCCAAGCAACTGCATAATCCCACGCAGGTTGTCTTCAGCGGAAAGTTTGGCGAAGACGCTCGACTGCTGAGGCAAATAGCCCATGCCACCTTGCTTGGCACGCATGTACATCGGCCACTGGGTGACATCGACGTTTTTTAGGAAGACTTCGCCAGAGTCTGGTTGGGTCAGCCCACACATCATCCGAAAGGTTGTTGATTTGCCAGCACCGTTGGGGCCCAAGATGCCGACGATTTCACCCTGATCGACTTCCAACGAAACGCCATCGACAACGGTTCGGCGACCGAAGACCTTCACCAATCCATTGGCTTGCAAAATGCTCATGCTGGCTCCTGATGACAAACTGGACGCATCCTGCGCCAGTGAGTGGCAGGCGTCGAAAAAACGCTAAACGCCACTTTGGGGGCAATCAAATTACTTGATCGGGCCCATTCGCTGGAAATTCGGGAAAAAGGGGATCGGTTTGTTGAGACTGTGTGGCCAGTAAATAAACAATGCTCGCCCCAGAAGCAAGGCTTCTTCGACGTAAGGGGCTCCCGGCCAAACTCGAGCATCGGAGCTAGCAGGGCTGTTATCGCCCATTGGCATGTACTGGCCTTCGCGGAGCTGGAACATTGGCTCATTCGGCCGATAACGGCCGTCGAGTGCCCCTCGGACCAGCGGTGAGCTCCATTTTCTCGGAGATTCGGAGAATTCCAGCAGGGCCGCCGGGGGGACCGTCCCCTCGCCGATTTGTTCATCATTCCGCGGGTCGCGTTGGGAAACTGAGATGTAGTAGATGTCTCGCCAGACCCGCAATCGTTCGATTTTGAGCGAAGCCCCCAGCGAACCGATCCCGAGCGGTTCGGCATCACCCGAATCGCTTTCTGACCAAGAGGGATAAACTCGACCCTCGCGCGAGTAGAGGCTCGTCGTAAATTCAACCAGCTTATCGTTGACCCAAAGCCGCAACTGGTCATCGGCATTGACGAACTTCACGAGATAGCGGCCGGGCCCATTGATGGCCGTCGCCGCAGTCGGCTCGGCGACAGCTTCGCCGGACGGAGAGCGGAACGTAACGGCTTGGTCTTGGCAGCTCAGTTTAGCCTGACCGTTTTGCAGGTCGATTTCGCATTGGAAATGAATCCCTCCTTCGACCAAATCGAGCAATAGCTTCCCTGATTTACCCTGAACCTCGACCAACGCTTCCAGCCCGAGATCGCCGACGAAGTTTGCGCCGTAGCTTGTAAAGCGAAAAACCTGTGATCGCTTGGGATTCGAGATGATGTTGTCGTTGTAGGCATAGTAGTCGCCGATCCAGCGTCCATCGAAATTTTGAAGTCTAGCGACTTGTCGCCCTTCGTTGATCAATTCCCAATCGCTCGGCTTGGGAATCACATGGCGATAACGAAGCCATTGAGGCGTTGAAGCGGCGTCCGCCGAAATCTGGTAGAGCGGCTTGCCGGACGATTCGACAATGTTCCACGCACGCTTTGCCTCGGGGACGCTCCATTGCTGCCAACGCCAAGGCCAATTGACTTTCCGCATCTCCGGTGCGATGTAGTGGTTGTCATCAACCAGTTGCAGCATGGCGAGCAACTTTTCCGGGGACTTGCGAATAATCTCACGAGTCCAGCCCTCACCTTCCGCCAAGGGCTTGAGCGAATAAATATCTCCGCATTCGATCAGCAGATTATCGCCCGGCATCCCGACAAGTCGCTTGATGTAGTTCTGCTTTCCGTTGTTGGGATATTTGAACACGATCACATCAAACCGCTCGGGAGTTTGAAAGTCGTAGATGTATTTGTTGACCAGAATCCGGTCGCCCTGAACTGAGCGGTGGTCCGCGTCTTTGGAGCGGCGCAGATGAAGCTGGTACTGACAAATCGGGCAAAAGCTATCGATGACAGGGCGGCGTTCATCGACCGGGCGGGTTGAGTTATCTTCAGTCGCACCGGTTCGATATTGGAATTTACACTTATCACAAACCACATCGATGTGCTGCCCTTGTAACCCGGGTGCCATCGAACCGGTTGGAATAATAAACGCCTCGGCTTGAAAGGTCCGGAACAACATCGCGAGAACGATGGCGACCAGAACCGACTCAATCGTCTCTCTGGTCGCATAGTCGTAGAAAAAGCGTTGAATGGGACCGCCGAGCTGATCCGTAGCCGAGGAATTCCCCGTAGGACGTTTGACTGGAGCAGCGTTTTCTTTGCGGGCTCCGATTTCAAACGGCTGACGCTTTTGTTCCTTGCTCATCGGGTATCCGGATGTGTTAGTGAAATCGAGGGTCTGGCGTATGAAGGCCTCGTCGCGGAGCACCTCAGCGCGAATCGCCGCAGCGCTTTCGAATAGGAATCTGTAGCCCCGTTAATCTCGCGATTATAGCGGCCAATTCAATCGCTTCCTATCTGAATGTAGTTCGATTCAGCCCTGAGTCTCGGGAGTGTTTCGCCTAATTATCTAAGCCTGTGGCCGGGATTACTCGCTGACCGAGCCGATTACCTGCTTGAGGCTCAGGCCCGGGCTGCTCCAGTCCCTGCTGTCAATCGAATCAGCCGGATTGTCACCGAGAAAAAAGTACTCATCCCGGCCGAGTTTGTAGCGCCTCTGCTCAGACTCAGGTCCCGCGTCTCCCAAGCGATCGTAGTAGTGGACGTCGCGGTAAAGCTTCAGGCCTTTAAGTGACAACTCCGCATCAAGGCCTACTAGCGCCAAAGGTCGCGACAACTGCTCGCGGTCGGCTGACGGAGTGAGCAGTATCGGAATTTGGACCAACTGTTTGTTATTCAACGCAACAGTCAAGCAGCGGTCGAAAGTCGAACAGCCGATTAAGCTGCCACGTGGCGGTGGAGTCCACGGAAAGGAATGAATCAGCGACTCACCAGCCCGGACTGAGAGCTTTTGCTGCGACGCGAGAAAATCAACCGTCAGGGGCTCAGAAAAAAGATGCCACTCCAGCCGAAAGTCGCCGGCCGCTGAAGTGATTTCGGCTTCGAGCAGCAGGTCGTGCACAGGCGTGAGGCTCCCGGCCTCTAACGGGTCGAAAGGGAGAGCATTCATGACGGGCAGCGGATTGAATCGCGGTAGACCCGAGTGATACCCAGCCCAGTTTGTATACTCGATTTTTGTAGTTCTATCGGGAGCGTTCCCCGGTCGATAGCAAATCCCCTCGCGATTGATCGTCCAGGATTTCTCCTCTCCGATAATCTGCCAAGGCAAGAGAGCGTTGCCCGACTTCTCTCGCGGAAGAAATTGAAAATCGCGCATCAGCACCGCCAGTTGACGCTGCTGATTCCAATTCTTCGAGACGCGTTTTCCGTCGACCCACAAGTCACCCTCAGAGATCGCGAGTTCTTCGTTTGGCAACGCTGCCAAGCGTTTGACGGTAACTCGCTTGTCACCGTTCGGCTGGCGGACGAAAAAGGCATAAACGTTCCACCGCTCTGGCGGTTTGGTCAGTGCGCGTACTTTGACGGCTGGAGCAGGATAGGTTTTGAGTTTTTCAGATTGGCTGGCAGCCCCGCAGTTGGGGCAAATCGGATTCTCGATCGGGCGATCGCCTCGGAGTACCGTTTCAAAGCCACAATCCTCGCAGGCCAATTTTGAGTGGACGCCATACAAATGCGGAGCCATCGACATCCCTTCGATTACGGCCATGCGCTCGGTCGAGTCACATCCGCTCAGCGAAATCAAAAGCAAAACCAAGAGCAGTGGCAACCGCTTATTCGAACTGCCGATTGGCGACTTTTTATTCAATGGCCATCGCAAGCGAGCTTTTTCTGGGGGATACTGAGGGTGCATGTTGCTAGAGCAAAAGCTGGCGGGCCGATGACAAAAGACTTGCGAATTGTTGCGCTGATTCTCGCTGTTCCCATTATTCCCTTTCTGCTCTGCGGAT
>JBJTQD010000202.1:0-3151 GCA_046075445.1 Planctomycetota bacterium | reverse complement strand
CGATCGACTTCGCTGGTAAGGCGATTATCAGCCGTCTCGGCCGACGATCTCGCTGTGAACGGACGATAGACTTCCACGGGTACAACGGCATTGTCATAGGAGACAATAATGTGAGTGTCGCCGGCAGATAGCCCGCTCACCAAGCCCCGCTCAGATACTTCAGCCAGGGCTGGATCTTTCGTTTGAAAACGAGCCAGCGCGGTGACATCCTCTTCCGAGCCATCCGCCCAGCGAGCGATGACTTGAAGTTGCTGCTGGGGTGTTTTCGAGAAATCGATCAGGTTGGGCTCGACGACTAGTTTCGCGAGTCGTTCGGGCTGAGCAATGCTTTTAGCTCCCCCGGCGATCCAGTTGCGAAGCAGATTGTATTCCCAGCTTCCCTTTTCAAATCGTTTGCCGCCGCCGTGCCCATCGGCATCGATCGGCTTGCTGAGGATCAGACTCTCGTCGACATCTTCTAGGTCCACGCGCCCGCTACCTTCGGCGAGCAACGCCAGATGGTCGGCTTGAAAGTCATAGCCAAAGAGCGAAAGCTGGAACCCGCCCTGCCCTTGAAAGGAGCCGTGGCAAGAGCGGCCGTTGCAGCCGAGTCGGCCGAACAGTGGCGAGACATGTCGCTGGAAACTGGGCGTCTCATCCTTTCCGGCAGCAAAACGCGACGCGACCTCCGGACGATCCGTGGGTTGGTCGGATGAGCCCTTTCCGTCATACCGTGCGGCGGTGAGCTGAGAGTTGGCGAGCTCAAAGAGCAGAGTTACCAGCGCAAGAAAAAACGGAAGAATTTGACGAGGCCGTTTTGATTCGATTCTCTCTCGGAGCCAAAGGGTCATTGCTGGTCTCCTTTTTTGGGGCCAACAGCATCTGCCTTGGGTGGTGCCGATGTGCCGCTTCCCGATTTCTTTGCTCGGGAGAGCATCTGTTCAACTTGCTTTTCCAGTTCGCTGTCGGAGGGCTTCGTGAATTTACCTGTTTGTTCCTCGAGCCGAGCGACGCGTTCGCGAGCTCGCCGCAGTTCCAGTTGTAGCGACTCTTGTCGAAGTTCGGTTTTTCGCGCGAGCAACTTCTTGAGTTCGTCTTTTCCTTCAGGGCTACCTCCCTTTAGCGTCAGCTTCGCGCTCAGGATCTGAACTCGCTGATTGTTCTTCCATTGAAGCAATTCAAGGTCGTAGCGCTCGGGGTCTCGCGTCTGCAGCGCATTCAATCGATCGGTATCGCGGGCGAGATTGGCTAAGGCTTGGCGAAATTGCTTGGGCCGTTTGGTTTCAAGCATTTCGAGTAAAGCGCGGAGCTGTGGGTCGTGCTCTTCGGCAAAAGCCAAAAGTTCCGGCTTGCGTTTTAGCGCGGCTTCCTCGCTGGCAAGTCGCTTGTCTTCCGCTTGCTTCAGCTCTGCCGGAGATTTTGCTTCGGCAATGCCTTTTTGTGATGGCCCAATCGCGGGTGGCTGGGGCGATTCCTGAGCGGACAATCGGTTCGTATTCCCCGCTGCTAGATACAAGGCAGCGGCGAGGCAAATGCCGGAAATGGAAACTCTACTGTGAAGTCGAGAAATCAACATTAGCTTCCCCCCTGTCCTTCGCTTGGCCAGTCTTCGGCTGATTCGAGTGATACGAGTGCAGAATAAAGCCAATCCTCTTCAAGAGTTTGGCTCTCGGTCGGTACATCGATTGAAGTCGCGACTGGAGTTCTTGAATCTGAAGTGTCGAAGCTGGAGTTTTCGTCGATTCGAGCGAGGTCAGTCGCGAATTCGTCCTCAAAGCCACTGGACCAGGCTTCGGCCATCTCGCCTTCGGTCGGAGATTCAGCGTCGACGGTTGATTTCGAGTCAGAACCGCGCGGTACGAAAAATTGGCTCGCACCGACCAGAAGCAATAAACCCGCGGCTAGGCCAGCCAGCCAGAGCTTCGAATTCCGGCGACCTGCAGTTTGCCGAACGCTGCTTTCGTCGAATCGCTCAGTGGACGTCACTGCAACCTTGGAGTTCATCGCTGCCGCGCCGACAGAAGACCCGGCGGAAAACTTCGTGGCGGCTTGCACTTGCAGCGTGACGGCTACCATCGCTTGCAGCGCCTCGGCGGCTGCTGGGTCGGTTGTGAGCGCCTCTTCAAAGTCGGTGCGCTGCTGGCTAGTCAGCTCATCGCTCAGATACTGAAACGCGAGCCATTCGTAGTTGCTCAATTCGGCGTTGCTCGCCTCAGGATCGTCCGTCAATCGGTTGAGCCGTTGGTCTTCGATATTCATTTCAAATTCTCCAGCCCAGTTTTAATCGCATGCAGGGCAGATCGCATGCGGGTGAGGACCGTGCCTAAGGGGAGATTCAATTTCTCGGCAATCTCGGCAAACTTCAGGTTCTCGTAAATTCTCATGCGCACAATCGTCTGGTGTTCCTCGGGGAGTTTGGCCAAATGTTGTTTGACTAGGCGTTGTTGTTCCGCGGCGCTCGCCACTTGGTGCGGGTCATTTGCAGGACTTGCTTGGGACGAGTGGAGGGTAGCGCTCATACCTTGCAGCCAGGCCAAACCCTCGAGGTGTCTTGCTTGAGTGCCGAGTTTCCGCTTCACCAGGAGCGCTTCGTTGGTCGCCACTCGAAACAGCCAAGCTCGCAGTGGGTTGACGTTTCCCGAGTGCGCCGCAGACGTGAGGCTTTCCCGCTGGGCGTTGGACTCGGCAGAGTCAGGCTTTTGGGCTGGAGGCCGTTCGGGGCGATGCTGCGGCCGTTCGGGGCGATGCTGTAGGAACCTCAAAAAAGTGGTCTGCAGCACATCGTCCACGGCCGCTGCCTCGCGGAGCAGACCCCAAAGCAATCGCCGCAGGGCTGGTTCCTCCGCAGAAAAAGCGGAAGCCAGTTCAGCATCGTTCTGGGGCTGTTTCGACTCCTGATTCAAACCGAAGCTTCCTTGTGGATTAGCTGTACAATGCGCCGGGAGGGTGTTTTATTTTTGGGAATGTGGAAAAAGTCGGGTGACTGCGAAGAACAGAGAGCAGGACCGGCATGCCTTGTGGGACCGATCGCTTGCGAATCGCTCGCATTCGCGTCATCATAGGTATCAGAAAAAACGCGATTTTTTTGCGGCTTGTGACGCCTGTGCGACAATCGCCGTCAGCTTTCTTCTGAGCTTAACTGTTCCGATTCCCGGGGACCGACCAGGCCGGG
>JBJTQD010000201.1:0-2111 GCA_046075445.1 Planctomycetota bacterium | reverse complement strand
TCCGGATTTTCATGCAGCCAAACGGCCTGCTCCGCATAAACCTCCGGCAGACTTCGCGGGCGAATCTCACCGCGAGCCGCATTCAATTCGCGAGCCCACGCCAGACGAGCCTCATTCGGAGTCCGCCGGCCCAGCTTCAGTTCGGTAACCGCAGCCGCCAGCGTAACGTCGCTCCGGTATTCGATCTTCGGCAGCGCGGCAATTGCCAAGTCGGCCAGTTCTTTCGCGTATTGTTCACGAGGATAGCTCGGCTTCTGCGGTTGGCTGTAGTCCATCCAGTGCAGGTCACCGCTCGTTCCCTGAGACATCATCGCCACGAAGGGAGCCGAATCGGCTGGCGATTTCTCCGGCTGGAGCTTTCGTTCAATCTCTCGAGCAAAATCTCCAAAGTAGTCAGCCGAGAACTGGTCGGCTCCAAAGTAGTGCATCGAGTAGTTGGCGAGCAGACAGAGCGGTTGACCGTCGCGAGTCTGGACGCTCAGCAGGCTGAGCTGCGTATCCACCGGCCCGGCGGGACCGAGGTACTGGGGATTTTGATATCCCGGGTGCATCATCGCCCGCACGGTGCGATTGCCAAACGGGTCGAGATCGTAATGGTCGGGATGCTTGAGCCAGCGGCGGCAATGCGTGTGATCGGGAGCCTCGATCACCGTCCATCCGAGTTGAGCTGGTTTCAGATCGCTCGCAGCGGCCGTCATTCCGGCGGCGACTTGCTCAACGAGCCATGCTGGGTAATTCGGATCCGCCCGCGTGCCGAGGCAAAAGTCCATAACGCTTGGAGCCGAGTGTGTATGCGTGGCGGCCACGAGCAGGTGGTTTGTCGGAATTCCCGTTTGCTGGCTGACTCGCTGTTTGATTTGGTCGCACAGGTCGCGCGGGATCATACAGGAATCGACAATCGCGAGCACCAGCTTCTGGTCGCCCGCCGCCAGCGCGAGGCAGCGGGCATGTAACGGATCGATCACCCGATCGGCTGTCGCTTCGGTAAAGCCCCCGTTCTTAATCGCCGGCAGCACGCGCGGACTGATGTCGATCACGGCCGCTCCCGCCCATAGCTCATCGGCCGCAAGCAGACCGTTTCCACTAGCCAACAGCCAAACCAATCCGGCCAACCAGCTCATCACACTTCGACTCATTATCATTCTCCAGCAATCCTTCTGGCTCCATCTCGCCTGACTATAACCTCTCCCGCCATTCACCACACCCATTTCCCTGTCTTAGTACTCAGTGGAGGTTCCCCTCTTCCTCATTTGTCTTTCCCCCATTAGCGTTGTTTAGTAGTTCCCTTCCCTCTACCCACAGACTTCCATGCCTACTCCCTTACCAATTCAAATTGTCGATGCGTTCGCCGACCAGCCATTCTCTGGCAACCCGGCTGCCGTTTGCTACCTACCGCAACCGGCACCAGCAGCATGGATGCAGCAAGTCGCGGCCGAGATGAACCTCTCTGAAACGGCCTTTCTCCTACGCGAGGGCGAAGGGTTTCGGCTCCGTTGGTTCACGCCGCTGGCCGAAGTGAAACTCTGCGGTCACGCGACGCTCGCAAGCGCGCATGTGCTTTGGTCGGAGGGACATTTGCCAACGGACCAGCCGGCCCAGTTCAACACGCTCAGCGGACTGCTGGTCGCCGAGAAACAGGGCGACCTGATTCAGCTGGACTTCCCCAGTCCGACGATCGCTCGTAACGATCAGACGTTGACGTCCGCGCTGATTCCCGCACTGAATGCCGAGCCGATCGAACTTTGGCAAACGGAAGAAGACTGGATCGCGGTGATGAAAGATGCGCAGATCGTGCGCGAGCTGCAGCCTGACTTCAGCCAGATTCGCCAGCTTCGTCCACGCGGCTTGATTGTGACGGCAGCCGGTAGAGATTCGGGCTTTGATTGCGTCTCGCGTTTCTTCGTCCCCAAGCTGGGGATCGACGAGGACCCCGTCACAGGCTCAGCCCACTGCGCGCTCGCGACGCTCTGGCGGACGAAGCTGGGAAAAAACCGGCTGCGCGCCTACCAAGCCTCGCGCCGCGGCGGCGTGCTCGAGATCGAACACACCGGCCCGCGCATCCTACTCCGCGGCCGAGCCGTCACGACCCTCAAGGGCCAACTGCTCGTCTA
>JBJTQD010000200.1:0-1867 GCA_046075445.1 Planctomycetota bacterium | reverse complement strand
TCGAGACCATCGAGCACGTCGACGAAGACGAGGCGTCGGTTGCGGAATTTGCGAGGGTCTTACGGCCTGGCGGATTGCTGGTTTGCAGTACGCCCAACGGCTGGCCGCTGGAAATCGCGCCGCATCACAAGAAGGTTTTCGATCGCGATTCGTTTTTGGCTTTGTTACAGCCGCACTTTAAACGCGTCGAGCTGTTCAATCAAAATTCCGGTACGGCGTTTGAATACAACCGCGGACAACCGGCGGGGATTATGCCGACGACGGAGGAGAATTACCAAACGGCTGAGTGTTTTCTGGCGGTGTGCGGGGGGTAGGTAAACACAGAGGCCACGGAGAAACGCAGAGGGGGAGGGAGAGAAGTGAGAGAAGAAAAGAATCTGGAGCGGACGGGATAGGGGAGAATCGCTGGTGGTTGGTGGTTGGCCGATGAGGAGGCTTGAGGGATTGCTTGTGAGATGTTTCGGCTTCTTAAAAACTATTGACGCTTAAGCGAACGAAAAAAGGACTGCGAAACGAGACAAGCAATCGCAAATCTTTATGTGTATTGACACTTAATGACCATCCCCAATTCTTCCTCCGTGCCACTGTGCCTCCGTGAGAGCAACTCTTTCTCCTCTTCGCACGCTTACTCGTCTGGTGTCCAGCGTTTGCCTTCGCAGACGACTTTCGCCCAGAAGGGACGTTGGCGATCGCCGCGGCGGCGGACGTCTTCGAGCATCGTTTTTCGATTCGGTTTGACGAAACCTTTGAACGTCCCGCGATCGCCGATTTGAAGTTCCTTCGTAAAGTCAACCAGTTCAGGGTAGAGCCAAAGCGTCCCGCCAGAGCCGGTGCTCGAGGGGCCAACGCGAATGACGTTGGGCTGACCAGCCTTCAGTGTCGCCGTAATTTTCAACGGGTCGAGCCCACGTTCGGCCCAATCCTCGGGCAGGCGAATGTGTTGGTCGGGAATTCCATTGAACTCCCAGAACCAAAACCAGCTGTCTCCGGGTCGGAGCGACTTGCAATCCAAGTCAAAATCCTCCCCGGAAGTCGGCCAGCGGCGACGGTGGACCTTACACCATTTGAGAATCTCCGGGACCTCTTCAAAGAATTCCTCCGCCAGCCGCCCTTTGTACTCAATCAGTGTTGCTTCGTTGTACATTTTTGAGCCGAGCCAAAGGTTCATCGGCTGGACTAGCGAAGAGCGAAACTGGTCGCGTGCTCCAACGACGCAGTAGACTGGGACTCCGACGTGCTGATTGTCCTTGTAGCGCTCAATGTATTTCCCCATCCCTCCCGAAACGCCGATGACACCAGCGAATTGATCGGGGTGAGCAGTCGCCACGTCGAATGCGGCTCGGGCTCCTTCGAAATGCCCTGCGAGAAAGAGTCGATCGGAGTCGACGGAAAAGCTGCGAAGCAACATCCGGACGGCTTTTAGCACTAAGAGATGCTCGCGAGCCGAAAAATCGTAAGTGTTCCGTCCAGCCGACTTCCAATCGACCGACGCGACAATAAAGCCTTGTCGAGCCGCATGCCCCTGGCGCATTTCGAGGACGGGATTGTAATCACCAGTCCAATAGACGAGTTGTTCCTCCGGCGTGCGACCGCCGGGGAGCGAGAGGATGCAGGGATAGCGACGATACGGGTCGTACTGCGGCGGGAGTTGGACCATCAACTCGATCTTCTCCTCGCCCCCGCCTTTGCCGACGGGAACGGGAATCGTAAAGCTCAAGTTGATTGGCTCTTTTCCGGTATAACCACCAAGAGGCGGCGAGGTGACCGGCAACATTTGGCTGAGCATCGCCGCAATGTATTTCGGGTCGGCGCCTTCCAGTTCGTTGAGCTGGCCAAGTATCGTCTCGCGTCGGACCGCATCGGCTGT
>JBJTQD010000199.1:0-4581 GCA_046075445.1 Planctomycetota bacterium | reverse complement strand
GGCTGGGAAAGAACTGGAACGAAACAATGTCCGTGGGCTGGGCTGCTTTTTACGGACGCTTGCTTGGAACGCTTGGCAAATCGCTCTGCGGAGCCTTGATGGTGATGGTGCTGCTGTATGCAGTTTGGTTCTAGGGGGATTTGGAGAAAGAGTTTTTTAGGCTTAGAAAATCCGTCTCGCGGCGCTCGCGATCGAATCGCGTAAACGCTTATTTGCTCTCCACGTAAAAACATTCTGCTGCGGGGCGGAGGGGGCGGTTTAGCCAAAGTGGCCTGCGCAGGCGATCGGCTCGACGCGGGGCTCGGGTCATGGCTAACCAGCGCTCGTAAACCTCCAGCGATTTGTTGGTGTCGACTTCCACATCGCCGTATTGATCGCCGGGCTGAGCCTTCTCCACTCGCACCTTTTGGTGCCAACAGTGCATACCGCTAATCGGGTCTGGTTGGACTGGAAAGGTGAGGTTCTGATGCACGCCACCGTCGGCCCAGAAAATGCGCTGGGTGTCGGCATCGTTGCTGCTGAACGGCTCGATTCCCTGCTTGACTCGCATTTTCCAAATCCCGTTTTGCTGCTGGATGTCGACCAGATTAGTCGCCCAGCGATTCGCGGGGGGATCAACGTCTCGGCGCCAGCGACCAAGGTGATGCGAGCAGGCAACGATTCCGGGCTTCAATCCTTCGGTTGCCCAAATGCGGTCGACAAAGTAGCCGATCTCTGTCGTCACGCGAACGAGGCCGTCGTTGGCCACGCCGAGCCGATGAGCGTCGCTAGGATGAATCCAGAGCGGATTGCGGTTAGAGATTTCGGCTAGCCACTTCGCATTACCGCTGCGCGAGTGAATCAGCGTGGGGAGTCGGAATGTTGGTACCAGCACGAATTCGCTGCGCTGCGAATTGATGTGCTGCGGGTGAACGTGGGAGCGCACGTAGACTGGCGTTGCGTACTCCGGCCAGCCCCATTCGGCCAGCGTTTCCGAGTAAAGCTCTTGCTTGCGAGATGGCGTGGGGAATCCGACTTGAGCCTGGCCATCGATCTGCACGCCGATCGCCGCGCCGCCTCGGCGGATAATTCCCGTTTCAGGATCGACCGTCGTCCCCTCCAGTTCCTTGGCGGGGACCAGCTTTTGGTGCTGGAGGTAGGCGCTTGATTCGATCAGGAAGGCTCCGTACTTCCGCATATAATCCAGCGGCGAGAGATTTTCCTTGGCAGCCTTCTCGGGGAGGCCGGGCACTCGCTCGAAGATGAATTGGTAATACTCGTCGACCGTGATTTTTTGGTCTGGCCGATAGGGCGAGAGGAAGTGTTGTCGCACACCGAGCGAGCCGTCCGGATCGATTCGCCAAGAGAGCTCAATCCAGAATTCATCTTCTTCCCAAACCTCGCCGGGGTTGGCTTGGTAGGTGAACTCTACCTGTTCGCCGCGCCGACGGGCGGCTTCGCGCAAAATCGGTTGACGGAAGGCGATCCAGCGCCCCGCGTCAGTTTCGTAGCTGTTGAAATCATGCCGCTCGCTGGCGTGACCCATCGGCAGGACGAAATCGGCAAAGTAAGCCGTCTCGTTCCACGTCGGTGTCAGCGCGATGTGGCAGCCAATCTTTTCCGGATCGCTGAGCACGTCGACCCAAGAGAAGCCATCGGGATAGCTCCACACGGGGTTGAAGACTCGGGTGAAATAAGTATCCAGCTTGCCGCGACCCGTTTTCAGGAAATGTGGCAAGAGGAAGCTCATCTCATAGTGAGCCAGCGGATACTCATCGGGGAAGTGCAAATTGTTCCAGAACTTTTGTGCGGGTGGTTTGTCGAACAGGTCCGGTTTGACTTTATTCCAGCCGCTAGGAAGCGTCCCGCCGACGGTGCCAACGCTGCCGGTCAGCACGTTGAGGAAGTGCAAGCAGCGAGACACGGCCCAGCCGCCGAGGTTGCCGCTGGAGGCGGCTCGCCAATTATGAGTCGCCAGTCGCGAGCCAGCCCGAGCAACTTCCATCGCGACTTGCCTGATCTTCTCAGCCGGCACCCCAGATTCTTCCTGAGCGAATTCAGGCGTGTACTCGGCGAGTTCCTCTGTCAGAACTTCGATGAAGCGGCGGAAGCTCCGATCGCCCTGCGGGTCGCGGGCTTTAAGGTAGTCCTGCCAATTGACCCAGTCGCGGAGGAATTTTTCGTTGTAGCCACCAATCTGCAGCAGTTCGCGGGCGATGGCCAGCAGCACAGCGGCCTCACTACCCGGCTGAGTAGGGAGCCAGTAATCAGCGAGGCTGGCCGTATTCGAAAGCCGCGGATCAAGCACGCAGAGTTTCGCGCCGCGAAGTTTACCCTCGATGATTCGCTGGGCATGCGGGTTGAAGTAATGTCCCGATTCGAGGTGAGCGCTGATCAGCAGAATAAACTGTGCGTTGGCATGATCTGGCGAGGGGCGATCGTAGCCGTGCCAGATCGCGTAGCCGAACCGTGCGCCTGAACTGCAGATGTTGGTGTGGCTATTGTGTCCATCGACGCCCCAGGATTGGAGCACTCGCTCGATGTACGACTCGTGTCCCGGACGACCGACGTGGTAAACGACCTCGTTGTTTCTTCGCTCGCGGAGTGCCTTGGAAATCCGACCCGCGATTTCATTGAGAGCCTCGTCCCAGCTGACCCGTGTCCATTGGCCGCTGCCGCGTGGTCCGGTTCGTTTCATGGGATAGAGGATTCGGTCGACATCCTGAATCTGATTGATCGTCGCGGGGCCTTTAGCACAGTTGCGGCCGCGGCTGCCTGGATGCCAAGGATTTCCCTCGAAGCGTCGGACTTCGCCGGATTGCTTATCGATAAAGCCGAGCAGCCCGCAGGCCGATTCGCAGTTGAAACAGGTCGTGGGAACAATCTGATACGACTTCTTCTCGCCACTCGGCCAAGCGGCGGCGTCGTATTCAGTCCAGTCGTCCCAGAGTTCCGGCGGCGGGCTCTTGGCCAGCTCGGCAGTTGTCATGGCCGGCTTTTCGATCTCCCCGCGATCGTTCAACTCAAGGCTGGGGATGATCCCGAGTCCGGTTGCTAACTTTTCAATCCAGCTGCGGTCAGGCATATTGCAAGTCGCTTTGAAACGGGAGGGCGTAATATCAGTTCAGCGGAGTCGGGCGGCAGCGATTAACTCAAAGGTAGCTGTTGCCCGGCAAAGATCAGCACGTGCTGGGAAACGTAAGTTCCGGCCCCGGCCAGAACGGCTGCCAGCGGCAACCAAAGTGGCGGAGCAAAGAAACAGATTAGCAGCGGTACGACTGCCCCGAAGAGCATGTTCAGCCAGAACAAGCGGCTGAATTTTCCACGAGTGATTTCATGCGATACCATCGCGGCGGCTTTGGAGGAGTGTGTCAGCCAATGCTCTGAGAGCTCGGCAAGCAGATGCACAAGCAAGCCGATACCCAGCGCCTTTTGCAAATAGCTCGTCCAGTCGGGGCTGATCCAGGGCGTGAGTAGCCCGAAGCAGGCGGCGCCAAGAATCACCGCATGAGTCCCCATCACCAGCGGCAGGAGCGGGCTCTGCCAAGAGTCGCGACCTTTGGCTTGGGCGAAGAGAAATGCAGTGTACACAGCTGAGAGAAATCCGAAGATCAAAAGCAGCCACTGCAGCGCCGGGGCGCTACTGCCGAGTAATCTCGCGAGGAAGTAGAGAGGCAGCAGCAATCCGAAGCCAGTGATAATGTAAGCGCCACGCACCAGCCAGCTGCGCCACTGTGGGCGGAGCAGCACGTAGAGGAACCGTTTGGGTTGGTCCAAGTCGAGCACCAACAAGGCGCCCGTCGCGCAGAGAAAAACCACCGAGATGATCACGGCGAGAAAGTCGAGCCAACGAGGGACGGCGGCGAATTGGAAGAGCGAGGCAATAATGGGAAGCAAGATCGCGCCGGCCGCGAGAGCTTTCGTCCAGAGGTAAGCCGTTACGGGCCAGCCCCAGAGCACTCCTTTCTGCGGCGCGTCATAGGCGCGTCGCTGCGGAGACGCGAGCGTGTTGCGAACCTCTTCAACCAGCCGCGGCGAGATACCCGAGGCCTGTTCGCCGAGGCTCAGCAGTTGTCCCAGTCGATCGAGGGCATGGTGCGTGGCGAGTTCGCTGCCCGGAGCGTGATGCCCGACGCCTCGAACCTGCGAATTCCAAACGCTCCCCTCATCGATGGGAGGAGCCGCGAGCGGGTCAAGCGAGGCTGTATCGCCATCGATGTAAAACAGTTTGGGCAGGGTTCCTTTTTCAACTTTGCGGGCTGACACCTGATGGCGGCTTCTGAGCTGCGAGATATTCGAGTTGGGGTCGTCGAGGTCGCCCGAGATGATCGCCTGAGTTGGGCAGACGACAACGCAGGCCGGCTCAAGGCCCACATCGACGCGGTGAGCACAGTAATTGCACTTTGCAGCGGTGTGCGTTTGTGGGTCGATGTAGAGCGCGTCATAAGGGCAGGCCTGCATGCAGGCTTTACAGCCAATACAGCGGCGGTTGTCAAAGTCGACGACACCATCACCGCGTCGATACAGAGCCGTGACGGGGCAGATTTCGACGCAGGGCGCATCGTCACAATGATTGCAACGCATCACCGAAAAAAGCCGGCG
>JBJTQD010000198.1:0-4123 GCA_046075445.1 Planctomycetota bacterium | reverse complement strand
GGTCTATCGGATTTGCAGTCAAATGTTCTGCATCGAATCGGCCAGTCAACATAACGTCCGCGATAACCAAGTCGCGGCAGAAAGGGTTGATATGAAAAAAGACGATGAATCCGCAACTTTGGTTGATCGCGTTGTTATGTTGACATTTGATGATGCGCTTTCCATTGCAAAGGGGTGTTTTGATTACAGCGGTGGACATCGCGACGAGGCTATGGACGTTTTCCACCACGGTATTCAGACGGTAATCAATGCACTGGAGGGCGCAAAGCAAAGCGGTCTATCGGATTTGCAGTCAAATGTTCTGCATCGAATCGGCCAGTCAAAATAACGGCAACCATCACCGAGCATCCGCCAGTGAAGTCCCTAAAGTCAAAAACGCCCGATCGGATGCTTCGGTGCATGGTTTTGTTCGTGGTCTTATTTTGGTGCTGGAGACATAGTCGCAGTACCGTCGATTGCGTCAAAGTATAGGATTCCCTCTTTGTCGTCGTCAAGTGCCGCCAAAAGTTCACCGTGTGGATTCCAAACCGCTGATTTTCCGGACGAAACAAAATTTTCCGAAGGTCCAACGCCGTTAACCATCAGCACATGTACGTTTCTCTCCGTGGCCGTTCGTTTCAGATGCGGAATTGCATTTGTAACTCCGACGGCCGATTTTGCGACGCTTGCGACATATAGTTTTGCACCATGTTCGAAAACCGTTTCTACGTGTTCTGGGATCGAGAGTTCGTAACAAATGGCCAATCCGAGAGGCATCTTGCAGGGCAAAATTCCCGTGTATTCAGCTCCTGCTTCGAAGTACGGTAGTTCATCCGCATGAAGATGCATTTTTGAATAACAACAGTGTGTCTTTCCTGGGCGAACCGTAATCGCCGCGATCTTGGGTGCGGCCAGACCAATCAACGGTGCCCCAAAGCATATTTGGATCGATCCTGAATCGGAAAGATGCTGTAACGCGGTCAATTGCCAATCGATCGGTTCTCGCATCTTTGTACGGGCCAACGTTGGTTCGTAGCCGGTAATAGAGAGTTCTGGGAAGACGATCACATCCGCTTGATGGTCGATGGCGTGTTCAGTGAACCTGCGGTGTGTCGCAACGTTCGAATCAACGTCGCCGGGTTTTGAACGAATCTGTGCAAGTGCGACTCTCATGCGATGCTGATCAGTTGCCACGAACGCTTATTCTGCGGACTCAAGCCGGTATACTTCCGGCTTGGCCTCGTGCCCCGATTCTACATAATTCCGGCCGGCGTACAAATTTTTTCCTTCTTAAAACCTTCTGCACCGGGACGACAGAATATACAGAGCTCGACTGGGACGATTAGAACCGCAGTCTGGATAGCCTGTTATGTCCGATCCCTCCGCCTCCCGGCCCCTCAAGTCGCCATTGCTCGAACAAGCCCGACAACTCATGCGGGCCAAGCATCTTTCGATTCGCACCGAACGGGCTTACATTAATTGGATGGAACGCTTTCTCCGCTTCCATCGCGAAAAAGCCGGCCGCTGGGTGCATCCCTCGGAAATGGGCAACCACGAGATCAACACCTTTCTCACCCACCTCGCCGTCGAAGGCAACGTCGCTGCCAGCACCCAAAATCAAGCCTTCTCCGCCCTGCTCTTCCTCTTCCGAGACCTCCTGAAAACGGAGTTCGAAGTGAAAGCCGTCCGAGCCAAACGGCCCCAACGCATCCCCGTTGTGCTCAGCCTCGATGAAGTCAGACAACTCCTCCAGCACCTCCCGCAGGGCACCATGCAAATGCTCGGCGGCCTGATGTACGGCGCAGGCATGCGGCTAATGGAATGCTGCCGCCTCCGCGTCAAAGATATCGACTTCCAGCGGAAACTGATCACCGTCCGAAATGGCAAAGGCGAAAAAGACCGGATGGTTCCGCTTCCACTTCGGCTCTTCGATGACCTCGAAAAACAACTCCGCGCCGTCGAACATCTCCATCAACTTGATCTCGATCTCGGAGCCGGTTGGGTTTGGCTCCCCTACGCCCTCGCCAGAAAATATCCCGAAGCCGGCCGCTCGCTCCAGTGGCAGTACCTCTTCCCCGCCAAGTCGCTCAGCGTCGATCCCCGCCCGCGCGAAGCACTCGAAGCCGCCGACGTCTCCTCGCCATCAACTCCCGAACGCCGCCAACTTCGCCGCCATCACATTCATGAAACCAGCGTCCAAAAGGCTGTAGAGAAAGCAGTCAAAGCCGCCCGCCTCACCAAGCCAGCTGGTTGTCATACGCTTCGGCACAGCTTCGCAACCCATCTCTTGGAAGCCGGTCACGATATCCGCACGATTCAGGAACTCCTCGGTCACTCCGACGTCAGCACCACCATGATTTACACCCACGTCAGCTCAACCGGCGCCGCCGGAATCCGCAGTCCCCTCGATCGACTTTGAATATCCGCCGGCGATGATCTTGGTCGCGCAGCGCAGGGACCAATGCGCTCGATTAGTTGCGAAGAGAGGGAACCACTGATCGGCACTAACAAGCGGGAGCAATGAGGAAGAATTGCGAAAACCATTGATGAGGGCGATCGGTGGCGAAGCAAGACCCGTGCAAGAGAATGGCGTGTGCGGTCGAGGCTCAGCGCGGCAGCGGCTGCTCTTCAATGATGAGGTATTCGCTTGTGAGGTCCACCAGCCCTAAGTAGTCCTCGAAAATTTGTTCGACTACCGGATCGAGAGCCGGGGCCGCCGAGACTAGGCTGATTGTCGGAAAAAACAGGACTTGCCCGAAGCTTTCATAGATGCTCGTTGCGAGCGACTCGGAGGCGGGTCCCTCGATGTAAACGACTTCAATAACTTGCCCCGACGCTTGGTCGGTCAAAGTTCTGATTTCAGAAGTTGACGAATTCACCACACGCGGTGGCGCGCTGAGCGCTCGCACAACTTCCGAACCCGTAATGTATGGCCCCAAAGCTAATTGGATGCTGAAGATGCAGTTTAAGATTGATTCCATCTCAATAGACTCCTGGCCTGCCCAAGAATAGGAAATCCCCGGGGAAAGAGGCAATTGCAATCGTGGCTGTTTTGGGACTTGCCAGGACTCCGTCTAAAAAAACTCTTGATGTCTTCGATGTTGCTCGCATACTCCCCGAGACGCTTGCATCGCTAGCTCCGCGGCGACGAGTAATCGCGGCGTGATCTTGAGACAGCGAATCGTGGAGGGATTTCGCTGGGGCTCAATTCGAGTTCTGGGTTAGAGCGTTGGATTTTGAGGAAGTCAGTTAGGGGTAGCAAAGCAGCCTTGTTAGCTGGATTTAATTGAAGGGTGCTCGGCGATCTTTTAGAATCCGGCTTAGGTCGGGCCATCAATCGCAAGAATGACCCGTTCAGGTTAGCCACGCGAAAATAAACAGCAGGTGCCTTGATGAGCCGCTTCGTCCTAGCCTTGATCTTGTTTGGACTATCGACCGGCGTTGGCTTCGGGCAAGAAGTAACCGTGGAGTTAACCAACAGCATCGGGATGAAGTTGGTGCTGATCCCCAAGGGGACTTTCATGATGGGCTCGCCGGAGAGCGAGGAAGGACGCGATGCAGATGAAGTGCAGCATGAGGTAACGCTCAGCAATGACTTTTTTCTCGGCGTGACGGAAGTCACTCAGGCCCAGTATCAAAAAGTCATGGGCGAAAATCCTAGTAACTTTCAGGGGTACAGCGTTAACGGCGATCGCTCCAATCACCCGGTCGAGAGGATTTCTTGGGAAGATGCGATCGCGTTTTGCAAGGTGCTATCGGAGTTGGCCGAAGAGAAAAAAGCAGGTCGTGTTTATCGCCTACCGACTGAAGCGGAATGGGAATATGCGTCTCGGGCTGGCAGCAACACCGAATTCTCGTTTGGGGACGAAGCGGAGGCTTTATCTCAACACGGCTGGTTTGATACCAACAGCAATTCACAAACCCATCCCGTTGAGAGCAAGAAGCCGAACGCTTTCGGGCTCTTCGACATGTACGGAAACGTCAATGAGTGGTGCAGCGACTGGTACGGTGATTACCCTAAGGGGGCGGTCAGTGATCCCCCTGGCTCAACAAAAGGCTCACGCCGCGTGGCCCGTGGCGGCAGTTGGCTGGATAAAGCCGAGGATTGTCGGTCGGCCGATCGGGGCCGGCTCGAGCCACGTGG
>JBJTQD010000197.1:0-5012 GCA_046075445.1 Planctomycetota bacterium | reverse complement strand
CCATTGAAAGTTCCCTCGCTTGAACTGGGGTTGGGGTGTGCCTTTCGATAGCTGTCGACCAACACAAGGCTGTCTTTGTTGTCGCCGGTTGATTTGATTGAGAAGAGCTCTTTGTAGGGAGGCGAGTCCTCTGCCGCATTAAAGTCGCCCGTGACCACAATGTCGCAGCCCTCGCCAAGTTGAGAGGCCATCCGTCGGAGGAGAATGGCCGATTGACGCCGGGCTTCTCCGCCACGGTGGTCGAAGTGAGTGTTCACAAACAAGATTGGTTTGTCTTGAGCGTTTTTTCGTTGTCGGAGCTTGACCCATGACGCCATTCGAGTGAGCGAACTATCCCATGAGACACTGCCCGGTTCGTTGGGGCTTTCGCTGAGCCAAAAATGGCCACTATCGAGCAAATCGAACTGGTTGCGGCGAAACCACAGTGCGGTCATCTCACCTTTCTGCTTTCCGTCGTCCCGTCCGACCCCAATGGATTCATACTCGGTGAGTTTTTCATCCAGGTATTGTTTTTGAGCCGCGAGTGTTTCCTGCGTCCCCAGGAGGTCGGGATTGAATCGCTTGATGGTGTCGACGAGGAACTCTTTACGTAGTTCCCAACGATTGTTGCCATCGTTGGCCGAGCCGTAGCGAATATTGAAGCTCATCACTTTGACTACGGCCGGCTCATCCTCGCGATTGCTCTCGCTAGAGCTGAGTGAAAGTGGTTGCTGGCCCAAGACAAAAAAACTGGGCAACAAGAAGAGGGGGATGAGTCCAAAGCCGAATGACAATAAGCCGCGGCAGGTGAATTGTGATGCGCTCATGATGGAGGCTCCCTGTATCCGTTTGAACGTTAAAGCTTCAGCCTCGCCCCAGCTTGTAATTCCTTGAGCGGATAGAAGGTTCCTCGCCAGCGGATCCCGCGATTGCGAAGCGTCAGCCAGGTAGATCTCGCTAGTGCGATAAACATGATCACTGCGCCGACGACGGGGGCGAGGAGGGCTTCCGCAATGCCGAAACCGGCTGCGGCAGCTGTGAGGCCCGAGAGTAGCCACCAAATGCCAAAGACCAAGAGCCCCGAAGCGACCAGCCACCAAGGGCTGAAGGAGAATACCGCAAAGTAAGGAGCGAGGATGAACGGGACGATTAAGACAAACTTAGTAAGGAACACGCTCAGCCGAAAATGACTGAACGCCCCGTACATGTTTTTTTCCAGCCCGCGGATCATGGTTGGGATTGAAGGATACCACTCGACGGTCAGGGAGTCACCCGCCGAACGCCAACTGCTGCGGAACCCTTGCTCGACCATCATCTTGGCCAGTCCCGTATCGTCGACGATTTCCATTTTCAGCCATTGCAGGCCCGGGGTCTGGTCCAGCGCAGTGCGGCGGACGAGGTTAAACGCGCCGACGCCGACGAATCCCCGCGAGTTTTCCCCGCCCAGGCGATGCGGTCGCAAGAGAATTAACAAATTGGTTGTAAAGGCGATCAGTGCGGCGCGAAGTGGGACCGTCTTGCCCAACAAGTTCGGCCACAGCGTGAAGTGATCCAGTCGTTCGCGTTCGACTACCGCAATCACCCGTTCGATCACGCGGTCGCGAAAGTGGACGTCGGCATCGGTGAAGAGCAGCCACTCGCCGCGAGCGCTATCCGCGCCTCGGGACATGGCGTGGACTTTGCCGAGCCAGCCGGCTGGAAGTTCCGTAATGTGAATCGGTTGCAGGCGGGAGTCTTCCTTAGCCAAGCGGTCGATCACTCCCCCAGTCCCGTCACGCGAACGGTCGTTGACGGCAATCAGCTCCAAGTTGGGATAGCTCGATGCGAGCAGTGTCCGAAGC
This sequence comes from Planctomycetota bacterium, assembly GCA_046075445.1. GTDB lineage: Bacteria > Planctomycetota > Planctomycetia > Pirellulales > Pirellulaceae > BJ22. The sequence continues at coordinate 3,192 of JBJTQD010000197.1, read as the reverse complement.
GCAGGCTCGATCGTCGCCTCTTCGTCCAAAGCAGTGACGATTACGCTGACCAGCGGCCAGTCGCGGGGCTGGTCGTCGAGTTGCTCCAGTCGGCGCGGGTTGAGAAACGAAGGCAAAGCCAACGCGGCGACGATCAGCCAAGCAAGACAAAGCCCGGCGAGCAGCAGTGGCGGAATCCAAACCATGAATGGCGACTTCAGTGACTCGTAATTAGAGAAAAGGCCAGTGCGGCTGGTCTGAGTCTACTGATTGTCGCGCCACAAGACCATGACCTACAAATGCCAGGTTCGTAGAACGATTTTCCCCAATCGTTCAGCAGCCTGAGTAAGCCTTTTCTCGGTCAACCGTTGGCAATTAAACGGCTCGACCACTTTAATGCGAGAATTGGCTAGAGAGGCCTTTCGTGTCGTCCGCAATGCAAGTCTAGCCTAAAGCTTGGCCCCGAGCAGTCGAGGACAACTGCGGTACGATCTTGCTGCCGCAGATAGCTCGTAGGAGGCGTCAGGGCGATGCTTGAATGACCGCTTAACGCTCGCTGTCGACGATTTCAAAGCAGACGCGGAAGCCGACGAAGAAGGTTTGAAAACTTGTTTCATAGGCATAACGGTCAAAGGAGCGGCCGCGACGGTCGGGCCACATTCCGCCTCGGACGATCCGGGGAAGTTCAGCCCGCGCCGTTGCGAGCGGGTTCTGAGCCGGAAGTCGTTCGTAGGTTTGATATTCTTGGACTCGCCAGCAGTCGGCGACCCACTCCCAGACGCTGGAGTGGATTTCATACAAGCCAAGCGGATTCGACTCTCCTTGGCGGACGGGCCAGGTGCGGCCTTGATTCGAGCCGCCGAACCAGCCGGTCACTTCAGCTTCTTTGTCGCCAAACCAAAACCCAGTCTCGCTTCCTGCTCGTGCGGCTAATTCCCATTCGGCATCAGTCGGCAAGCGATAGGTCAGAGCGATTCGTTGAATTTTATCGAAAGCAGCAATTCCGTCAGCGATTTTGCCTGAGTCGCTTTGGTTGAGTTTCTGGCAGAACTCCATTGCATCGTTCCAGCTGACACCTTCAACCGGATGGCTCGCGGTGTCCATTCCCTTCACTTGTTGCACGTAGTAAGGCTCTGGACCGTTGGTCGAATACCAAGAGGGATTTCGGCCCATTAGTTTTTGGAAATCATGCTGAGTCGTTTCGTGAGTGGCCATGTAAAAAGGACGAGTCACGACGACTTCATGAGCGGGCGAGCTGCTGGCCAAGCACGCTTTCCAGTGCGAATCATCCGCTGGCACGGTCTCCAGAAGCGACCGCATCGCTTCCTCTGAAGTCCCTCGGCGGTAAACACCCGGCGGAATCAAGCGGAACGTCTGCCCTAGTTGATTGGTAATTTCGACAGGCAACTCGAGGTATGAGCTCCAGTCGGCTTGGACTTTTGCAACATCTTCCGTGGAGCAGGGGCTAAGCAGCCAGCGAGGTTGGTTGCTGGGTGGCTGGAATGCTTCGTAGGTTGGGTTCGTTACGATCTCTGGTGCGAATTGAGGTGCCGTTTCACTTGTCGTTGTCGATGGCTCGACCATAGTCACGGTCGCGTTCTCGGTTGCGAGGTAGTTCGACATCGTAGTCAGGCCATTGGTCGTCTTCAGGCTTGTGTATTGGAGTTGGCAAATCAGGGCGATGGCGAAAATCGCGCCGAGTCCGATCCCGATGATGCGCGACCAATCTGGTTCGCGTGAAGTGACGGTGGATTGGGACATGTGTTACTCCTCGATCTCAATCGGCACTGGGGGGATTTGGTTTAAGGGTTGCCAAATTGGTCGCTGAAAGATGCCAGCCGGCGCAGAAAAGAGCGGCTTGAACCGAGCGAATTCGGGAGAACGGGCTGCGACCGTCAGGAATTGAAGCGATTGTCGCGGTTGTAGCTGGAGAGCGCCACGGGATTTTCTCGTCTCATAGCGCCCCGCAGGCTGCACCCGAGGAATCCTCGTCGCAACCCGACATAAATTGGAGGGCCTTTGTCAGCTGGGATAAATGAATCGTCACATGCTAATTTGCAGATGCTAGGTTTCCGCGTTTCTCTCGAGATAAGGAAGCGAAAGATGTCCGCCTCAATTGTCAGCGCCGAGCAGTTGCTACACGATGCCGAAGAGGGGCGTCTTCCAGCTCGGGCAATGACAGCCAGTCAGCCAACGACCTTCGAATGGTTTTGGGTGATCACTGGCGGGCTCGCGTTTTTCCTACCCATTATTTGGTGGGTCGGCGAGAATGAGCTTCAAGCCAACGAACAAATTCAGTGGTATTTCTGGGCGAGTGCGTTGATTAGCGCACCGCACGTCTACAGCACTTATGTCCGGCAATATCGGAAGACCAGAGAAGGCAAGGTTAGCTGGTGGTTAGGCGTTCCCGCTTACATCGGCATGGTCCTTGGCCTGGTGGGTATTAGCGCGGCGGGCTTCTACGTGGAAGCAATCACAGCGGTTAACGTCTGGCAATCCTTCCACTACCTCAGGCAAACGTATGGTGTCGGCTGTCTCTACGGCGGCCAGAAGGTGATGGATGAATGGGACAGGCGAGTTCGCTGGTGGGCTTATCACCTTTGCTTCCCGTACTTGATCCTCGGCCGTTGGGATATGCTTTACCAAGCCTGGGGCGGCAATAGCTACGACATCATGCCGCTTGATATCAATGACATGCTTCTGCAATGGCTAGGGTTTCTCTGTGTTGCCGGCGTCTACTTGCAAATTGTGCATGAGGCTCGAGCCATCTGGCGAAACGGCCGCGACTATCGACCAACCGGCTTCATCTGCTTTGTGATGTATCTCTGGATTCACTGGTACGGCTTTACCCTGCTTTCACACTACCAGCAAGGATTCTTTGCCGTCACCATTTTTCACGCCGTGCAGTACCTCGCGTTGGTTTGGGTGCTTGAGCGGAAGCACTACGTCTCCAAAGGCGTTAAGATTTTCGAGATGGTGCCGAACATGGTTGGTTTTTTGATCTTCTGGCTGGTGCTTTACGCTCTCGGCTTCGGTTGGGAACAAAAACTGACGGTCGCACTGACCCAGTGGTGGTTGATGGCCTCTTCGATTTTGCTGGCGGCGATCAGCGTTCACCATTACACGGTCGACAGCTTCCTGTGGCGTCGTTCCGTCGGAAAGTAGCCTGCCGAAGTTCGAGCCAACACAAAACGAAAAAACCCGCGGCAGTTG
>JBJTQD010000196.1:0-2647 GCA_046075445.1 Planctomycetota bacterium | reverse complement strand
GTCCAGGCGTTGCTTTCGACGTTGGGTTCGATGCCGTCGAGGAAACCGGAGAGCGATTGGCTGCGGTAAGGTTGTTGCAGCTTGCGGACCGCCTTGGACTCGATTTGGCGGACGCGTTCGCGGGTGACGGAAAAGATCCGGCCAACTTCTTCGAGGGTGTAGGCGTAGCCGTCAGCCAAACCGTAGCGGAGCTTGAGGATTTCGCGTTCGCGGTAGTTCAGGTGTTCCATCGCCTCTTCGATGCGGTGCTTGAGGGCAGCTTGGTTGGTTTCGTACAGCGGATCATCATCGCGATGGTCCTCGAGGAATTCGCCGAAGTAACTGTCATCGTGGTCGCCGACAGGTTGGTCGAGGGAGAGCGGTTGGCGAGACATCTTCATGATGACGCGGGTATCTTCGAGCGGGAGTGCAGCTCGTTCAGCGGTTTCTTCCGGGGAGGGCTCGCGTCCGAGTTCCTGAACGAGGTCGCGGACCACGTTTCGGATTTTGGTCATGGTGTCGATCATGTGGACGGGGACGCGGATGGTTCGGCTTTGGTCAGCGATGGCTCGGGTGATTGCTTGGCGAATCCACCAGGTTGCGTAGGTCGAGAATTTGTAACCGCGTTTGTATTCGAACTTGTCGACAGCTCGCATCAGGCCGGTGTTACCTTCCTGAATCAGGTCGAGGAAGCTGATGCCACGGTTGCGATACTTTTTGGCGATCGAGACGACGAGGCGGAGGTTGCCGGCCGAGAGGATTCGCTTGGCGGCATCGTGGGAGTATTGCCAGCGGTTGGTTTGCTGAACGCGTCGGGTCAGGGTCGCGGGGCTTTCCTGAGTCAGCTTCATCAGGTTGTTCAGTTCCGAGCGAACTTCAGCTCGCGGGGCGACGTTAGCCGGCCAATCTTTGGCTGGAGTACGGAGCAGGACGGCGAGGCTCTCCATTCGTTGTTGAATGCCAACGAGGCGTTGGAACAGGGGCTGCAGGCGGTTATAGCGGAGATTCATTTCTTCAATCAGTCGCACGCACTTGTTGCGGCGAACAACCATCCGGCGCCAAGCTTGATGACGGGCTTTGTTTGGATTGCGTCGATTGATGGCGAAGAAAAAGTCGCGACGATTTCGCTTGAGCAATTCCTTGAGGGTTGCGAGGTTGGGGGTCAACCGCAACATGATTCGCTTCTTTTCGGCTTTGTTGGTCACGCTGACTTCGATCGTGCGGTCCAGTCGCAAAGTGCTGGAGTGGACTCGCTTGAGCAGGTCGTAGGCACCCTGCAACATGAAGTCGGTTGAGAGCATCGAGTTGCGGAAGAACCAGCGGGTGCGTTCAATCTTTTGGGCAGCCGAAAGTTCTTCATGTCGGGAGAGGAGTGGGATTCGGCCCATTTGCATCAGGTACATGCGAACGGGGTCGTCAACAGAGCTGTCGTCGCTGGAATTGTCCGTATCGAAGAAGCTGGTTTCTTCAACTGCGGCTTCTTCGTCTTCGAAGCCGCCCTCGAAATCTTCGAAACCGATCTCGCCCTTGCTCTGAGTGGCTTTCCAGTCTTGTTCGCCTTCGATTGGGAATGGCCGCTGCTTGCCCATGTGATGTACTTCTCCGCGATGTGGTGTGTCGTGTTTGGCAGCAGACGTTAAAGCAGCGGGGATGCCAGAGCCGGCAAGTCGCGGCCAAGAGCAAGACGTAAACCACGAGCGGACGGGGGTTTAGCGACGATTTACCGAACGTTCAGCGGAGTTGGCTCGGTCGCTAAAAAACAACGCCATTGTGGCGAAAGCGAAACGCTGTTGAATTTTTTCAACGCAAGTCTCAGGGTCCAGCGTTTTCAGCTGGTTTTCCCTAGAAAAACGCTTAACTATCTGGAGAGTTCGACGCCGTTTGCCAGGAAATGGCTTCTCTGAATGCGGGCGATGGTGTCAGCCCCCTCGTCGCTTGAGGGCTGAATGGCTGCGCAACCTGCCCAGCGGTGCAAAACGGGGGTTTTCGCTGCGGATTGCTGGAGTTGCCCCGCGATTCATACAATTCAAGCGGAGCCTCTCGGCTGGCGAGCCTTTTTTCGACGAATCACGACTCACCAACCACCCCCGCGGCGAAGTTAGCCGCAGACAAAAACGGGGCTTCAAACTCTCCAACAAAATTGAAACTAAATGGCTGAAGACTATTACAAAGTCCTCGAAGTCTCGCGTTCGGCAAGCGCGGACGAGATTCAAAAGTCGTATCGTCGGCTGGCGCGGAAGTACCATCCGGATCTGCACACGGACGAGAAAGAAAAGGAACGAGCCAAACAGCGATTCCAACAAGTTCAAGCAGCCTACGATGTCTTGAGCGATTCCGAAAAGCGCGAGATGTACGACCGCTACGGGGAGAATTTCCAGCAAATGCCTCAAGGCAATCCGTTTGGCGGAGGGGCCGGTCCCGGCGGAATGGAAATCGACTTCAGCCAAATCTTTGGTGGCGGCGGTGGCGGTGGTGGTGGAGCCTTCGAGCAAATCTTTCGCCAGTTTGGCGGTGGCGGTGGAGCAGGCGGCGGACAACGTCGCCGCGGACCGCAGCCCTTCCAGGAACCGGTCGACTTGGACCTTGAGCAGGAAATCACCATCCCGTTTTCGGTTGCCATCCAAGGCGGTGAGCACCGGGTCAGCTTCACGCGCGGTGGAAAGTCGGA
>JBJTQD010000195.1:0-1453 GCA_046075445.1 Planctomycetota bacterium | reverse complement strand
GCCGACGGCAAGAAGCGGACTACCTACGGCCGCTATCCCGAAGGGCACCAACAACCCTGCGACGAAGAGCGTCAAAGACAGCGTTGCAAACTGTCGACTCATTGACATGTCGTCATGCACAGCGTGTTTCTCCAGCAGAACACCGGCAATCAGCGGCTCGCGACCTTGGACTTTCTATCAGGACCGATTTTATCGCGAGTCCGCTGCATTGCTTGGTTCGCCTTTCCTGGGAGATTACTCGTCGCTCTGCGACCCCCGCTTGCCCGTCGCATACAAGACGACTAGCAGGATGAAATACAGGGCGATGAGGCCCGTTTGCGCCCAATAGGCGGCTGTCGTGCGACCATCCAGCACCGCTTCGAGGGCGTCGGAAACATTGACGACGCTCAGCCCAAGCACGGTGACGCCGAGCGCCACGATTGCAGCGGGGACCGCACTGCGATCCAAAGCCGCGTTCACAAAGAGGCAGATATATGCCACGACGGCGAAGGAGATGATCTTGTCCTGATAGGCATAGAAGGGAACGTCGTAGTAGACAAACAGCAGCGGGTATTTCAGACCGAAGAAGTGCGCCACCGCCATGCAGCAGAAGTAGGCTGCGCCAGCCCACAGGGCGAGTCGAACAAGCGCGGGAGGCGGATTGTTGTTGATCATCAGGCGTCTGAACTCCGGCGAACGGCCGCGATCAGCAGATCGCAGCCAAAGGATTATCCACACCGCAGGACGTTATCGCGATTCTGCTGCATCGCTTGGTTCCGCATCTTCTTTCACGGACCATTTTCGCGGGTCGTCGAAGAATATCGGGGGAATATCTCTCGGATCCATTGGCACACCTGCTTCCCGTGCCTTGCGTCGATCTGCCAGAAAGGCTGCGTTGAATGCGCGTTGGCCGTCGACCGACATTCGGTCGCTCCAAAGCACCCGCCTCAGGGAATGCCATCCAACCAATCCCATGAGACCCGTGTCGGTGACTTCTGTACCGCCCAAGAGCAACTCCTCGAGCTTCGGGAACCGTGGAATGGCTGCCAGCGACTCGTCGGTCACAGGGCAATCGTTGAGCGTAAGGTGCTCGAGGCTGACCATGTCGGACCGGTCCTTGAGACCGGTGCCGGTGACGCTCGTGCTCGTGAGATCGAGAACGCGGAGGTTCTCCAGGCCCGACAGAGTGGCGATGCCAGCATCAGTGACTCGCGGGTTATGGTTCAACTCCAGGAACTTGAGTTGCTTCATTCCCGCAAGCCCTGCGAGATCCTCGTCGGAGACTTCTTTGTCGAAAAGTTCGATCGCTACGATGTGCTCAAGTTGAGCGACTTGAGCAAGCACACGACCTAGTTCAGAGGACTTTGGAACCGCAACCCTGTTAATCGACGGACACTTCTGGAGTATGGGCAGCGCGTTGACGAAGTGTGTTGGTGAAGAGTCTTTGGCTACGAATCGGTGGCCGTGAAGATCG